>JADLGF010000026.1 GCA_020849415.1 Thermomicrobiales bacterium | reverse complement strand
GCTTCCGCTTCCCAGACGCGCCGGAGCTGGTACGTCGCTTCGGCCAGCGATGTGTCGCTCCAGGCTTCCGTCCAGGTCCGGAACGGTCCGAACTCCTCAGGACGATCGCCGGGCAGAAGGTAGCGATTGAGCAGCGCTTCCAACGGCGAGGCGAATCGGCCGCGAACGAGCGCGAATCGTTCGCGGATCGTCTCTTCCGACCACTCCAGATAGGCCTCGATCAATCCACGCTTCGACCCGAAGCGTTTGCTCAGCGCCGGCGCACTGCACCCGAGCTCCTTGCCGACCGCCGCGAGCGTGAGGCGGGCGTAACCGTCGGTCATCAAGACCCTGGTTGTTGCCCAAAAAGCATCCTCATTTTCGAATCGACGCTTCCGCTTCGAGACAGGCTCTTGCATTTTCTTGTCAAGTTCCTACAATGGTCTCACTGACGGTTAATCATCATTAACCATGCGCGTCCGCAGATTCCGCCGTAATGGAGGCACCTTCCGGACCGTCAGGAATCACCGCCAGACCGGCGAGCAAGGAGGCGACACGTCGAGAGTGTACGTTGCAGGCTGGTTCGAACGTCAAAAACTGGCTCCTTGAATCGGGAGGAGATACCCATGGTACGGCTCGAACGAAACAAAGCATCCGAAACGCACGCGGCCGGTCAGTGGACTCGCCGGCGATTCTTCAAGACCGCCGGCGCGGCCAGCGCGACCGCGACCGCCGCCATCGGCGCTCCCTGGGCCGCGAGCGCCCAGGAGGCGTCGCCAATCGCCGGGGAACTCGCCAGCACCACGCTGCCCGCGTCGTGGGATCGCGAGGTCGATGTCCTCGTCGCCGGAACGGGCGCGGCGGCCTTTGCCGCTGCGGTGACCGCCAAACAGGGCGGCGCCGATGTTCTGATACTCGAAAAAGGCACTTTCGTCGGCGGCACCACGCTCATTTCCGGCGACGCCTACTGGATTCCCAACAACTCCCAGATGGTCGCCGCCGGTCTCGAAGATCCGCGCGAAGACGCCATCAAGTACATGGCGCGCTGCTCCTGGCCGGCGCTCTACGATCCCACCCACCCGACGCTGGGACTGCCGCAACTCAACTACGACCTGATCGCCACATTCTTCGACACCGGATCGGTCGCCATCGACGATCTCGAAGCGTGGGGCGCCCTCTTCTCTATCTTCAATGACGTCACCCCCGACTACCAGGCGGACTTCGAGGAGAACAAGGCTCCCTACGGTCGCGGCATGTCTCCCGACGCCGAACGCGGCCCCGCCGGCACGATTCCGCAGCAGATGCACGCCTGGACCGAGGCGAACGGCGTGGAAACGCTGCTCGAACACCGGGTTGTCGGCCTCTACCAGAACAGCGCCGGCGAAGCAGTGGGCGTCCGCGTCGAGACGCCGGCGGGTGAGCTCAACGTGCGCGCGCGGAAGGCCGTTGTCTTCGGCACCGGTGGTTTCACCGCCGATCCGATCAAATCGCTCAACTACCTGCGCGGTCCGATCTTCGGCGGCTGCGGCGTCCCGACCTGCACTGGTGACTTCGTCGATATCGGTATCTCCGCTGGCGCGGCGCTCGGCAACATGAACAACGCCTGGTGGTTGCAAGCGCCGCTGGAAATCGCGCTGGCCAACAACGGCAATGTCACCGGCACGGACGTCTGGCTGCCATTCGGCGACAGCATGATCATCGTCAACAAGTACGGCCAGCGCCTGACCAGCGAAAAGATGGTCTACAACGAACGCAGCCAAACGCACCACGTCTGGAGTCCCGACAAGCGCGAGTACCCCAATCTCGTGCAATTTATGATCTGGGATGAAGCGGTCGCCCAGAATCCGGAACCGTGGAGCTTCCGCTGGCCGGTGCCGATGCCCGATCAGGAGCTGCCTGAGTTCATCATCAAGGGTGACAACTGGGAGGATCTCGCGACGAAGGTCGACGAGCGACTCGAAAGCCTGCGCGGCCAGACCTCGATCAGCGGCCGCATCGGCCCGAGCGTCCGCCTCGCTGATGACTTCCTCGAACGGCTCTCGGCGACGATCGAGCGGTTCAACGGCTTCGCCGAGACCGGGGTGGATGAGGACTTCGCGCGCGGCTCAACCCCGATCCAGGTCGCGTGGCACGGACCGCCGCGTGAAGAGAACATGCCGAATCCGACCATGGCGGCGTTCAGCGACCAGGGGCCGTACTACTGCATGATCCTTGGCGGCGCGACGCTCGACACCAAGGGCGGCCCGGTGACGGACACGAGCGCCCGGGTACTCAAGCCGAACGGCGAGATCATTCCCGGTCTTTACGCCGCCGGTAACTGCTCGAACTCGGCGGCCGGTCAGGCCTACTGGGCCGCGGGCGGCACGCTCGGCGGAGCATTGGCGTTCGGCTACATCGCCGGCCAAAATGCGGCCACGGAACCGGAGAAGTCGCTTACGTGATGAGGGTTGAGAGCGCCACGGACCAGGAGTCCTTGGGATAAACCCCAAGGCCAGGGACGGAAGCGCCGCCGGCGCTTGGGCCGGCGCAACCTCGCCTTCGAACTCCGTACTCCGAACTCCGAACCTCGTACGCGGAACCAGGAACGCGGAACCGCGTCAACACAGAAACCGGGAGGGCGTCTGCCCTCCCGGTTTCCTTCGTCGCTCTTGTTGTATTTCCACCGGCCGTCACGTGGGTGTATGCCGGGGAAGACCCTCGATGTTGTTGGGTTTAGTAGTTGCTGCCGTAGCGAGGCTGGGTAACGCGGCGAGACTGGAAGCACTCGCGGCAGTAGACCGGCTTGTCGGTGCGCGGCTCGAAGGGGACTTCCGTCTCCTTGCCACAGCTCGAGCAAACCGCCGGGTACATCTGACGCGGGGCGCCGTAGCCACCACCGCCACCACCGTAGCTGCCGCCGCCGCCCCCGTAGGAACCGCCGCCGCCGCCGTAGCTGCTGCCGCCCCCGTAGGAGCCGCCACCGCTACCGTATGAATCGTAACCTGAAGAATTCCGCTCCATCTTGCGCTTGTCCCGGCACGCCTTGCAGCGCGTCGGCTCCGAGAAACCGCGTTCCGTGTAGAACGCCTGCTCCCCGGCAGTAAACGTGAACGGTTGACCGCAATCGCGGCACGTGAGCGTTCTGTCGCTCATTCCGCCTGGACTCCTCGTCGTGGAGTTACACCACAACCCTGTAAAAACCTGAATCGAACAACGAACCTGGACGAATCACGGCGGAACGAGTCACGTAGACACACTGAGCGACGAGCCCTACGATCACGCGCGCGGTGGAAGCGTCTTGCAATTTGTACTTGTTAACCCCGAGTTTGTCAAGATTCTCCCGATTTTACGCCACAAACGGCCGTTCGACCCCCGGTCGCGCCGGTCGGATGGTACGGGCATCGCTGACCCGATCGGACGGTTTCGACGCGCCTCAGCACTCCACCGATTCACCGGGTTATCGAGCCGGTTCGAGATTCGAAACCAGCCGCGCGCCCTATTCGCACGGCTCGTCTATCCTTACACGGTGAACGTTGCGGCGCCCGTCGTCTCCGGGTCGGAGTCCCCGGTGCGCGCCGGCGATCGGCAAAGAACGACGCATAAGGAAGAAGCGTCAGGGAGACAAAGCGGCCGATGAATATCCACGAGTATCAGGCGGCGGAAATCCTGCATCGCCACGGCGTGCCGGTGAACCCCGGCAAGGTGGCGAGCACCCCCGAGGAAGCGGCCGCGATCGCCGCCGAATTCGGCACGATCGTCGCCGTCAAGGCGCAGGTCCACTCCGGTGGGCGCGGCAAGGCCGGCGGAATCAAGCTGGCGAAAAGCCCGGAGGAAGCGGCCGCGGCGGCGAAAGCCATCCTCGGCATGGATATCCGGGGCCACATCGTCAATAAGGTATTGATCGCAAAAGGCGCGTCGATCGCCGCCGAGTACTACCTCGGCGTCATTCTCGATCGCGACAATCGCCAGATTCTGGTCATGGCCAGCGCCGAGGGCGGCGTCGATATCGAGGAAGTCGCCCGGGTTTCTCCCGAAAAGATCGTCAAGATCAATGCCGATCCCTACCTTGGGTTCCACCCCTACCAGGCGCGTCAGCTCGCCTTCGCCCTCGGCATCGCCGCCGACAAGGTGAACGGCTTCGCCGCAATCGCCCAGAATCTCTACAAGGCGTACGTGGCGGAGGACGCCACCCTGACCGAGATCAACCCGCTCATCCTCACCGGCGATGGCGCCTGGATGGCGCTCGATTCGAAGGTCTCCTTCGATGACAACGCGCTCTTCCGCCACCCAGGCCACGAAGAGCTGCGCGACCTGGCCGAAGAGAACGAAACCGAACTCGACGCGCGCCGTTCCGGCATCTCCTTCGTCAAGCTCGACGGCACGATCGGCTGCATCGTCAACGGCGCCGGGCTCGCGATGGCGACCATGGACGCGGTGAAGCTGCACGGCGGCGAGCCGGCGAACTTCCTCGATGTCGGCGGCGGCGCCAGCGCCTCCCAGGTGGCGAAGGCTTTCGGGCTCGTCACCGCCGATCCGAATGTGGAAGCGATTCTGATCAACATCTTCGGCGGCATCACCCGCGGCGACGTGGTGGCCCAGGGCATCCGCGAGGCGCTGACGCAGGTGAATGTCAAGGCGCCGATCGTGGTGCGCCTCTCCGGCACCAACGCCGAGGAGGGCCGCACCATTCTGGCCGAGGCGGGGCTCACCGCCGTTACGAGCATGGACGAAGCCGCCGCCGCCGTTGTTCGCGCGGCGCGCGGCGCCTAAATCCGAAGGAGCGTTCGGCGTGAGCATCATCGTCAACAAAAACACGCGCGTGCTGGTTCAGGGCATCACCGGCCGCGAGGGCTCATTTCACACCACCCAGATGGTCGAATACGGCACCCAGGTCGTCTCGGGCGTCACCCCGGGCGGTCTCGGCAAGGAAGTCGCCGGCGCGCCCGTGTACAACACGGTTGCGGACGCGGTGAAGGAAACGCAGCCCAACGCCTCGATCATCTTCGTGCCGGCCAAGTTCGCGCCGGACGCCATCTACGAGGCGGTCGACGCCGGCATTCCGTTCGTCGTCTGCATCACCGAGGGCGTGCCGGTAATCGATATGGTGCCGGTCTACGACTACGTGAAGCGGAAGGGCGCGCGCCTGCTCGGCCCGAACTGCCCCGGCCTGATCACCCCCGGCGAGTGCAAGATGGGCATCATGCCCGGCTTCATTCACACGCCCGGCAAGGTCGGCCTCGTTTCCCGCTCCGGCACGCTGACCTACGAAGTCGTCAACGCCCTGACCGAAGCCGGACTCGGCCAGTCGACGGCGGTTGGCATCGGCGGCGATCCGATCATCGGTACCAACTTCATCGATGCCATCGCCGCCTTCCAGGATGATCCCGACACTGAGGCGATCGTGATGATTGGTGAAATTGGCGGCGCCGATGAAGAAGCGGCCGCTGAATTCATCAAGGCGAATGTGACCAAGCCGATGGCGGGCTTCATCGCCGGACGCACCGCCCCCGAAGGGAAGCGCATGGGTCACGCCGGCGCGATCATCTCCGGCGGCGCGGGCACCGCGGCCGGCAAGATCGAAGCGATGGAAGCGGCCGGCATTCGTGTCGCCGATTCGCCATCGAAAGTCCCGGCGCTTCTTAAGGAAGCGATGGGAGTTTAGAGAAAAACCCTCACCCCCGACCCCTCTCCCGTTGCGACGGGAGAGGGGGAACGGAATCGAACCTGCGACAGGCTCCCCTCTCCTGCCGCAGCGGGAGAGGGGTCATGGGGTGAGGGTTGCTCGTTTCCTGGAGAACATCAGGCCCATGACCACCGCCTCCGCCTCCGTTCCCGAATCGTTTTACGCTCTGCTCGAACAACCGCTGATCAGTTACATCGCCACGATCGGACCGAAGGGCGAACCGCAGGTCAGTCCCGTTTGGCACGATTGGGACGGCGAATTCGTGCGGGTCGCCGTGCTGGAGGAAACGCAGAAAGCGCGGAATGTCGACGCGAACGGAACGGTGGCGTTCACAGTGATCGATCCGGAAACGCCCGCGCGCTACATCGAGATTCGCGGCACCGTCACCAGACACCTCGATCGCGATGATGAATACGGAGATCGCCTCGCCCGCAAATACCTCGGGAAGGACCACCTCCCCTGGTCGACTCCTGACGTGCGGCGCTGGATCCTCACCATCCACCCAACGCGGGTGATCACGACCTAGCGGGTTCCGGGTTCCGGGTTCCGGGTTCCGGGTTCCGGGTTCCGGGTTCCGGGTTCCGGGTTCCGGGTTCCGGGTTCCGGGTTCCGGGGAATTGTGTGTCGCGGATCGCCCATGGATCACAACCATGGGCTAAATCAGACGAAAACCCCTTCGGGGTTGAGGTCGATGGTGTGCGTTAGAGCTCAGTGCCGAAGGCACTTTCGTCTGACTTAGAACAGGGTTGAGAACCCTGTGAAATTAACCACCGAACCATCAAAGTCCCACACACCTACCCGGAACCCGGAACCAGGTACGCGGAACTGCGCGCATGCGCGCCGGCGCGGTAGTGAATTCCTGCATTCTTCCGCTTTGCGAATCCCCTGAATCTGTGTAATCTAGGCAGCGACAAAACAATCTGGGCAACTTCGCCTAGATTTGCATACGTTTCAGGAGAAAGGACGCTCGATCCATGCACCGTCGTGCCCTCGTTCGTGGATCAATCGCCCTCGGGCTGGCTCCGATTCTAGGCAAATCTCATCTTGCCTTCGCGCAGGATGCGTCACCGGCCGCGCCAGAGCCGGTGTTGCCGGTCACGCTTACCGATGCCAGCGGTACCGAGGTCACCATCACTGATGTCAGCCGGCTGGTCGTGCTCAACGGCGATATGACCGAAGTGGTCTTCGCCCTCGGCCTCGGCGATAACGTCGTCGCGGTCGATGTCAGCGCCACCTATCCGCCGCAGGTTCGGGAACTGCCGAGCGTCGGCTACCAGCTGGCGGTCAGCTCCGAAGCGATCCTTTCGTTCCAGCCGACGCTGGTCATCGGCCGGCTCGGCTTCCTCGGCCCCGAGGAAGTGATCGATCAGATTCGAAGCGCCGGCGTTCCGCTGCTTCTCCTCGATTGGGCAGACGACATCAACACCCCGGGCGACAAGGCGCGCGATATCGGCGCGGCGCTCGGCGTGGCTGAAGCGGGCGAAGCGTTGGCCGAGCAGGTCACCGCTGAAATCGAGGAAGCGACCGCGCTGGTGGCCGATCTCGCCGAAGAGGACAAGCCGAACGTGATGTTCATCCTCTTCCGCGCCCAGCAGGGCCTCCAGTTGATCGGCGGCTCCGGCACTCCGCTCGATGCCATGATCCCGGCAGCGGGCGGCATCCACATCGGCGCCGAAATCGGCGTGCGTGGCTACCAGCCGCTCACCCCGGAAGCGCTGATCACCGCCGCGCCGGACGCGATCATCCTGCAGGCGAACGGTTACGAATCGATCGGCGGCGAAGCGGGGCTGCTGGAAGTGCCTGGCATCGCGGAAACGCCGGCCGGCCAGAACAAGGCCTTCTTCCCGTACGACGATCTCGCGCTCCTGGCGCTTGGCCCGCGCACCGGGCAGATCCTGCAGCTGATGATCGCCGATCTTCACCCTGAGCTCGTGCCCGCGACTCCGACACCGTAGGCCGGTTCGTGACGGCGCTACCTGGCTCGATCGATCGCCCCCGCTCCTGGCAAGGCCCCAGGGGCGGGCGGCTGATTGCCCCGGAGATCCTCTTCCTGTTTCTCGGAGGCGTCTTTATCGTCGCCCTGCTGCTCGGCGTGGGTGTCGGCGCCTTTTCGATCGCTCCCGATGTATCGATGGCGATCCTGCTCGATCGCGCCCATTTGCTCGGGCCGGTGCAATCGGCACTTGATGCGATCGGCATCGATTGGGCCGCCACCTACACCCAGCAGGAATCAGCGGTGCTCTGGGCGATCCGGTTACCGCGCGTCATTCAGGCGGCGATCGTCGGGGGTGGACTCGCCATCGCCGGAGCCGCGCTGCAGGGCGTCTTTCGCAATCCGCTGGCCGATCCCGGCATTATCGGCGTTTCGGCCGGCGCCTCACTCGGAGCGGTGTTCGCCATCGTCTCCGGCATTGCCATCTTTGGCCGCTTCACCACCCCGATGTTCGCTTTCGGCGCCGGGGTGCTGACCACGCTGCTTGTCTTCACCCTCTCCCGCCACCACGGCAAGACCGAGGTGGTGACGTTGATCCTGACCGGCGTCGCCATCAACGCCATCGCCGGTGCGTTGGTCGGGC
>JADLGF010000025.1 GCA_020849415.1 Thermomicrobiales bacterium | reverse complement strand
GGGCGGATCGTCGCGACCTGCTGCCCGTGGTGGAAAACGGTGAGCACCGCCGGTGCGTCGTCCGGCAGCTCGTCATCATCGAAGCCGTCATCGAGCGCGGCCGGTCGGACCGGCGCCACCACCGGCGGTGCTGGTTGCGCGGCCGGGACAGCCTGCGGCAGCGGCGTGATCGGCTCATCGACCGAGACCGATGAGGCTACGTAGCGCTCGTCGGGGCGCTCGACCTTCGGCAGCGGCACCGCACGGTGCTGCGATTCGCCGCAGTAGGGGCAGATGTTCCAACGCAGATCGACCAGCCGTTCGCAGGCCGGGCACGATTCGCGCAGCTGCGTGCGGCAATTCGGACAAACCTTGAAATCATCGTGAATGTGCTGCTGGCAGGAGGGGCAGAGTGGCGTCGCCTCCAGGTCCTGCATCAGGTATTCCTCTTCCAGCGAGCGCTGGAAGGTGGAATCGAGCGTCTCCTTCGGCCGCAGCACCATGTAGAGCAGGGCGCCCGGAATGAAGAAGAGCACGACCAGCAGCATTGAAAAGATCTGGGTGATGACACTCTTGCTGCGCGATTCGATATCGCGGTACGCCCAGACGATCAGGACGAACCAGAGTGCCAGCAGGTACGCCGCGCCGAGGGCGATGAAGATCTGCAATGCGCGCGCGATGACGACTTCCATAGAGATGGTCCCTACCGTTCCTGCCTCGATTGCCGGCTGATCACGCGGGGCACATCAGCTCATTCGCTCGTATCGGGCCACGCGGAGCACGAACAGGGTCGCGCCACCGACCGCCACCTCGACCGGACTCGAAACATGATACTCGCCCGGTTCCAGAATCGGCATGAGCGGATTGACGTATTGGGTACGGCTCATGCAGTGTTCGCGGATCGTTTTGATCGCCTCCGCTACGTACCAATCCTGAACGCCCACGAGGATCGTCACGTTTCCCTTGCGAAGGAATCCGCCGGAACTGTCGATCCGGGTCGCTTCGAACCCGCGTTCGACCAGGGCCGATTGCACGCTCTCACCATCGATATCCTGAACAACGGCAACGATCAGTTTCACGGTCTCAGTTCGCTTGCGATGTCGTTGCGCCGGCCGGAAGCCAGTCGCGGAATCGACGGGAGAACTCGCGCCAGATCTGGTCGGCGATGATCTCCACCGTTGGCGTCGCGGAGACCCGAAACCACCGTTCCGGATCGCGCTTCGCGAGTGAATCGTACTCTGAACGTACACGTTCGTGAAAGGCGACCGCTTCGGCGTCGAGCCGGTTGGTAGTGGTCGGCAGACGATTGCGCCGCTCGAGGCCGTCCTTGACCGCCAGTTCGAGCAGGATGGTCATATCGGGCATCAAATCGTGCGTGGCGAACGACTGGATGCGGCGGAGCGCGGTGAGCGAAAGCCCCCGTGCTCCGCCCTGGTAGGCGTAGGTCGAATCGACGTAGCGGTCCGAGATCACCCACTCCCCCCGCGCCAATGCCGGCTCGATCACCTTGGCGACGTGCTCCGCGCGCGCGGCGGACATGAGCAGCGCCTCGGTCTCGAACGCGATCGGATCGTCGCCGGGATCGAGCAGAATCGAGCGAATCTTTTCCCCGGCCCGGGTGCCGCCGGGCTCGCGGGTAACGATGACATCGAGTCCCGCCGCGCGCAACCGCACACCGAGCAGATGCGCCTGCGTGCTCTTGCCGGTGCCTTCGCCACCCTCGAAGGTGATGAACCGGCCGCGTTTCGGCTCAGACATGCCGGTAGATTTCGACGCGCCGCTGCGGCTCCCGGCCGGTCGATCGTGAGCCGATGTTGTACCGCTCCGCCAGCGCGTGTTGCAGCTTGCGGATGTGCGAATCCTGCGGCGCCAACGCGATCGGCGGCGCGCCGCTCAGCACGGATGTGATTGCCTCTTCGGCTTCCAGCATGGCCTTTGCGACCTGTCCGGCATCAGCGTCGCTCCCCTCATAGCCGTTGGCGTCACCACGGCGGGCGTAGGTCGGAAAGAGCGAGGTGAGTACGTGCTCCATCTGGATCGCGGTATTGGATCGGAGCACGTAGACCGAGGTGCCGCGCGCTTCGGCGTCGCGAATCGGCTGCGGCTTCTGGCGGAAGTAGCTCTTCAGCGTCATCACCATGTCGGCATCGCGCATATCACGCACGATGATCGCTGGCACGCGCAACTGGTTGATGGCGGTGTCGAGCCGGTTCCGGCTGACCCCGAACGGGTAGATGCGCAGCGGCTTCTGCGGCGTGCCGCGCCCCTTGGGCAGCAACGGCGCGACCGCTACCGATTCCGGTGCGGCTTCTACCTCGTCCTCAACCAATGTCTCGGGGTCGTGGTGATAGGTGCGTTCCGGTTGGCTTGGGAAGTTGAGCACCGCGTTGGCGCCGCGCGGCTCGCGTTCCGAACGCCGGTCATCCCGGCCGCGCGGCCGGGCGGCGGCGTGGATGCTCGGATCGCGCCGCGCGTCGTCACCATCGACGGTTTCAACGCTGCCATCCTCAAGACGGCGCCGGCGCTCGACCTTGACCGGACCGTTGCGCAGGATCGAATCGACCGTGGCGGCGACATCGAGGTGCACGGCGACCTCGTCCCGATTGATGATCTCCACCATCACACTGAAGGTCGGCGGCGCCTTGCGCTCCAGAATCGACTTCTGGGTGCCACGCCGGCGCGCTTCCTCGTCCGAAAGCGTGACCGACTGAATGCCGCCGATCAGGTCGGAGAGGGTGGGGTTCATCATCAGGTTTTCGAGTTCGTTGCCGTGGGCGGTGCCGATCAGTTGCACGCCGCGTTCGGCAATCGTACGAGCGGCGCCGGCCTCGAGCTCGGTGCCGATTTCGTCGATCACGATCACCTGGGGCATGTGGTTTTCGACCGCCTCGATCATGACGGCGTGCTGGGCGAGCGGGGTCGGCACCTGCATCCGCCGCGCCCGGCCGATGGCGGGGTGGGGGATATCACCGTCGCCGGCGATTTCGTTGCTGGTGTCGACGATGATCACCCGCTTGCGCATCTGGTCAGCAAGCACGCGGGCGCTTTCACGCAGCATGGTCGTCTTGCCGACGCCCGGCCGGCCGAGCAGGAGGATGCTCTGTCCCGATTCGACGAGATCCTCGATGATCGCGATCGTGCCGAAAACGGCCCGGCCGATCCGGCAGGTGAGCCCGACGATATCGCCGGCCCGGTTGCGGATGGCTGAGATGCGGTGGAGCGTGCGCTCGATGCCGGCGCGATTGTCATCGCCGAACTGTCCGACCCGCTCGGCGACCCACTGGAGGTCGTCGCGGGTGACATCGGCGTCGGCGATCTCGATCTCACGGTCGTGGAAACGGGCTTCCGGCGGGCGGCCGAGATCCATGACGATCTCGATCAGCGCGCCGTTGGCCGGATCGGCCTGCAGCGCCGCCACCCGGTCGGCGATCGGCCGCGGCAGGACCGCGAGCAGATCAGTGATGTTGTCGGTCAGTTCCGTTTCGAAGTCCTTTCGGGATATCTGTTGGTCTTCAATGAGTGTATTGGAACGGGTAGTCAAGCCCTTATCTCCCATTCATTGGCAAAGTGGACGATCGGCCCGGCATCGGTTAGACCGGGAATGGGTACCTGCGCGATCTGATCATCACTCTTCCCCCTGCCAAAAGAGATACGAAGGCGCCCGTTTCGGTTTCGGTAAGCGTTCGAGCACGGCCTCGGGCGGAACGGCCGGCTCCGGCGCCGGCGCAATCGCGCGGGCGGTTGTGTATTTGACCCTCAGCGTCAGGTCGGCGGTCGGGTGGAACCCCCGGTTCAGAAACGGATCGAATAACTCACCCTGATACTCCGGCACCGCCACCGTCACGGTGCGCACTTTCCGTTTGGCGGCAGTGCGTTCGAGCACGGCGTCGATCACCGCGCCGGTCGTGCCCGACCAATCGGGATGCACGAGCACCTCCAGCAGGTGCGTGGCGGCGATCGACATTACCCGGGCGTACGCAACGACCTGAAACGCTTCCTCGACCAGCCAGCCGGCGGTAGCGACACCGGTCGGCGCCACGCGGTCCGCGCCGATCTCCCAGCGGTGGCTGGTGTACGCCTCGGCGTACTGCACCTGTCGCGGCACCACCGCGTTATACAACTGATGAATCGCCCAGGTGTCAGACGCCGTTTGCGCGCGCAACGCCAGTTTCGTAGGCACGATGCGCGGCGATTCGGCGGTCAGCACCGTCGTGGCGGCGTACGATTGAAAACCGATCGCCCCGAGCGCTGCTTCGGCCGCCGATCCGGCGGGCGGGCGGGCGAAAATCCGCTTCACCCCGCGCAATCCGGCCGCGACCACCGATCGTTCGATCAGCTGCTCCCAGAGCGGCGTGACATCGTACACCCCGGTCGAGGCGCCGAGCGCGATCAATTGCCAGCGCCGATCGGGCGGCTCCGGTGTGAAATGGGCGAACCCGAGGATGCGATTGTCCGCCTGGGCAACGATGAAGCGGGAGCGATTCCGCCCCGGCAGCATCGACGAAAGCGCCGATCCGAACGAGCGGTACGCCGCGAGCGACGCTTCCGGTTGGTTAAGCAGAAGGACAGACGACACCCCGGTCAAACCGGGCAGGTCCCGCGGGCGAACCAGTCGTATCGAGAGCGGAATGCTCGACATGCGGGCTCCGGATCGAACCAGGGCAGGCCGGCGCGGCGGTCGATTTCCGGGAACGGAAATCGGGTCGGACCTTCACCGGCGGGTGTCCGGAAACGCTGCCCGTCGACCCTCGTGACGCCATGTTTCCGAAGCGATGGTTGATCCCTGCCTTGATTCTACACCCGCACCGGACGTGGAACCATCAACGGACTGTTCGGCGGGAACAGTTTGTACAGCGCCGGGCTAGAGCGTGCGCCGATTCTGCAGCGCCCGGCCGAGGGTGATTTCATCGGCATACTCGAGATCGCCGCCCGCGGGGAGGCCACTGGCCGGCCGGGAGACATTGACTCCGAGCGGCGCCAGGAGCCGGTGCAGGTACGACGCGGTCGCTTCGCCCGGCATGTCGAGATTCATCGCCAGAATCACCTCGTCTGGTTGCTCCTTCTCAACGCGCTGCACCAGTTCCTGGATGCGGAGCTTCTCGGGACCAATTCCCTCGATCGGAGATACGGCGCCGTGCAGCACGTGATAGCGGCCGCGGACGGCGCCGGTGCGCTCCAGCGCGATCAGATCGAGCGGCTCCTCGACGACGCAGATCGCGGAGCTCCGGGTCGGATCGGTGCAGATCGCGCAGGGGCTGACTTCGGTGATGTTGAAGCAGCGCGCACAGAGAATGATACGGTCCTTGACCTCGATGATCGCCTCGGCCAAGGCGATCGCCTCCTCACGGGAGGCTCGTAGAAGGTGAAAGGCAAGGCGCGAGGCGGTCTTCGGCCCGATGCC
>JADLGF010000024.1 GCA_020849415.1 Thermomicrobiales bacterium | reverse complement strand
TGACGAGGTAGTTCACCATGTGCTCGCGGACGTCGTTCAGGAGGTCCCAGAGATCGTCCGTGTTGGCGGTGGTGACGGCGATCCGGAGGCGCATCCGGCCGCCGGAAATGTCCGACACCCAGAGCACCCCGTTCCGGCCGTCCCACTTTGGGTGTGTGGAAAGATAGCGCTGCAACTCGGTGCGCATGTCCGCCACCGGCGCGGTGAATCCAACGTCGAAAAAGATGTTCGCCCCGATCCTCGGGCCACTCCGCGTCCAGTTCTCGAACGGGTTTTCCTTGAAAAACGAGGTCGGGAGGATCAGCCGGCGATCGTTCCAGATGAACACGACGACGGTCGTTAGTGTGATCTCATCGACCTGGCCGGTTTCACCATCGACCACGACGATATCGTTGACTTTCAAGATGTTGCTGAAAGCGAGGTGCAGGCCGGCGAAGACATTCCCGAGTGTGGATTGAGCCGCGATTCCGACGATAACCGAGATGATGCCGGCGGATGCAAGGAGCCCGGTGCCGATCGCGCGGAACGATCCAAAGCTCATGAACGCTACTGATGCGGCAATGATGACGATGAAGGCGACAATCAGACGCCGCAATAAGGAGATCTGTGTGATCGAGCGACGTACCCCGACATCGTGAGGATCATCAAAACTGGTGTACCGATCGACAATTGCGATTTCCAGCGCGCTGACGAGCGCGATCGCCAACCACGCCAAGGCGACGATCAACGCGATTTGCAGGGCGTGGTGGACCTGATCCATCCAGCTGTATGCGCTGTAGTTGATCCAGCTCAGCGTGATTCGTAAGCCCACGAGCGCCAGCAAGACGCGGAACGGCTTATCCAGGATCTTTACGACGACGGGTATCTCCAAATCCCGCGCAATCGGCAGGCGTCGCAGGAGGTACTGAAGAATGCGCATCCCGGCGAGGAGCAATACGATCGTGAGGCCGATCGACAGGAGGAACAGGAGTTCACGCAGCGTGAAGTCAGTCAATGGTTTTCCTCAGTTCATGAGTCCGATGATGCGCACGATGCGGATTGTCCGCGATCAAGAATCCCCTGAATCCCGACAGGAAGCAATGGGGATGACTTCGAGACGAACAGAACTCACTTTAGTGCGCGATGTTCACCGGGGCGCCGAGGTAGCGATTCGGTCGTGATCCGCGAGTCTGGCAGGGTCTTCAATTGAGTGCTCGTCACCCGGCCCAACATTGAGCATCGCTTTGCTACGTTCGTGCCGGTATTCACCTTCACTGGTGAACTGATCGTGATAGCCGGGTGGTTCCTCGAAAGGGTATAGTCAAGACTGAACGAACAGGGAAGCCGGGGAATCGCACCGGCCCCGATCAGGAGCGACCCGGATGACAATCGCCAACCCACCAACCCAGGCTCCGGCCCAGGAACGCGTCTTTTCAGTCTTAGGCGGCGCCCCCCTGCGCGGCACGGTGCGCATCGGCGGCGCGAAGAACGCGGCCCTGCCGATGCTCGCGGCCACGCTGCTGACCGCCGACACGATGGTGCTCACCAACGTGCCGGAGCTGGCCGATATCTACACGATGATCGACATCCTACGGTCGCTTGGCGCCGAGGTCGAGTGGGATCGGCCTGCGCATCGCGTGAGCGTCAAAGCTGCCGACATCACGACCACGGCGCCGCCACCGGAACTTGTCAACAAAATGCGGGCGAGCTTCCTGACGGCGGGACCGCTGCTGGCGCGGTTCGGCTCGGTGGATGCAACGACGCCCGGTGGCTGCAAGCTCGGCGCTCGCCCGGTCGATGTCGATGTACGCGGATTCCGGCAGATGGGCGCCGATGTCCTCTTCACCGAGCAGACGGTCTCCGCGCAGGCGAACGAGTTGCGCGGCGCCCACATCTACATGGATTACCCCAGCCACACCGGCACCGAGAACCTGTTGATGGCGGCGGTGCTCGCGGCGGGCAAGACGCGGATCGTCAATGCCTCGTGCGAACCCGAGATCGTGGCGTTGGGTGCGATGCTCAAGCGCATGGGCGCGCGCATCGAGGGCCTTGGCACGCCCATGATCATGGTTGAGGGCGTGCATCACCTGCACGGCGTCTCGGAGGCGATCCTGCCCGATCGACTCGAGGCCGGCACCTACGCTATCGGCGCGGTGATCAGCGGCGGGGAAGTCACGATCGAGAACATCCACTCGTTCGATATGCTGCCGCTGACCTCGAAACTGCAGGATGCCGGGGCCGATATCTGGGTTGAGGACAACCGGATGCTGGCTCGGGCGGGCAAATCACTGCAAGCGGTGGAAGTGCAGACATTGCCATTCCCCGGTTTCCCGACCGACCTTCAGGCGGCGTTCGCAGTGCTGATGACGCAGGCGAACGGCCGGTCGAAACTGCACGAGCGGATATTCGAAGACCGGCTGCGCTACACCGAAGAGTTGGTCAAAATGGGCGCCAGCATTCAGGTCGAGCGTTTTGGTGATCGATATGGGCAGAAGGCGGAGTTCAAGGGTCCGACACCGCTTCACGGCGCCGATGTGCGTGCCCTCGATATCCGGGCCGGCGCCGGCGTGGTGCTGGCTGGACTGATTGCCGAAGGCACGTCGACGATTCGCGACGTTTTTCATATCGATCGTGGCTACGATCGGTTCGTCGAGAAGCTTCGTGGGCTCGGCGCCAGCATCGAAGAACGCTATGTGCCGATTTCGGGTTGATCCCGGCCACTGGCATGCGATTGGGAAGGAATGAAGCGCTGTGTCGCGAATCCTGATTGTCGATGACGAGCCGGGCGTGGCTGATCTGATCGACACCGTGCTTCGGGAAGAGGGCTACACGGTGGCGATCGCCCGCGACGGCATCGAAGGCCTGCAACTCGCCCGCGGTTGGGAGCCGGACCTGATCCTCATGGACGTCATGCTCCCGGGCCTCGACGGAGGCGCGGCGATCCGGCGCCTCAAGGGCGATCCGGCAACGGAGGCGATTCCGATCATCGCGATTTCGGCGGCGAGCAACATCCGCCGGCTGCGCGAAGACCTGAAACTGGCCGACGCCGCCCTTTCGAAGCCGTTCGACATCGACGCGTTGCTGGCCCAGGTCGATTTCCACCTCTCGCGGCACGACGCTGAAGAGGGCTAGGCCGACGTGTCGGATTCGGCGCGCGCGGCGCTGGTGATCGTTCCCACCTACAACGAAGCCGAGAATATCGAGCGCCTGGTCGAAGCGGTTCTTGCCGCCGAGCCGGGCGTCGATCTGTTGATCGTCGATGACAATTCGCCCGATGGCACCGGGGATATCGCCGACCGGTTGTCGGAGCTCCATCCGGACCGGTTGGGGGTGTTGCACCGGGCCACGAAAGATGGCATCGGTCCGGCCTACCTGGCGGGCTTCCGGATCGGTCTGGAACGTGGCTACGACGCAGTTGTCAGTATGGACGCCGACTTTTCCCACGATCCCGCCGACTTGCCCCGGTTGCTCGATGCGTTGCGCGCCGCCGATGTCGTGCTCGGCTCGCGCTACGTGCCGGGCGGCGATACCACCGGCTGGCCGCGGTACCGGCGGTTGATCAGCCGTATCGGCGGCTGGTACGCGCAGCGGGTGCTCTCCGTGCACGTGAGCGATCTGACCGGCGGCTTCAAGGCGTACCGGCGGCCGGTGATCGAGGCGATCCTGGAGCGCAATGTGCGCGCGGACGGCTACGGGTTCCAGATCGAGACGGTCTACCGGGCACTCCAGCGCGGCTTTCACGTGGTCGAAATTCCGATCGTGTTCCACGATCGCACGGCTGGCGCTTCCAAGCTTTCGCGCAAGATCGTGTTCGAGGCGATGGTGCTGGTCTGGCGGCTGCGCTTCGACCAGCCATCGGCGTCATCAGACACCCCGTGAGACAATGCAAATCCATCGAAGGAAAATCGGGTTGATCAGGGGAGGGGATCACCATGGCTCAACGTGCGCGTGCGCGGGAACTCGGCATCAGGATCGGTTATCTGGAACCGGGGCGTTGGAACGCCATTACCGACGTGCCGGGGGTGCGGGTCGGGTTGGAAACGCTGATCGAAGGGGAGGGGCCGCTCGACGTCGGTAAGGGGCCGATCCGGACCGGTGTGACGATGATCGTGCCACGCGACAACGTCTACGATGATCCGGTATTCGCCGGCTATCACCAGCTGAACGGGAACGGCGAGATGACCGGTATCGCCTGGATTGAGGAAGCCGGCCTGCTCACCTCGCCGATCGGGATCACGAACACGCACAGCGTTGGCGTGGTGCGCGACGCCATGATCGAGTGGGATCGAGACAACTACGACGGTCCCGGCATCATGCCCTGGCGGCTGCCGGTTGCTACCGAAACCTCCGACCACTACCTCAACGATGCCAACGGTTTTCACGTCAAACCGAAGCACGTTTTCGCCGCGCTCGATTCGGCGGTGAGCGGTCCGGTGGCCGAGGGGAATGTCGGTGGCGGTACCGGCATGATCTGCCACGAGTTCAAGGGTGGCACCGGCACCTCGTCACGGATGCTGCCGGCTGAGGATGGTGGCTGGACGGTCGGGGTGCTGGTGCAGGCGAATTACGGCTGGCGCAAACATCTTCGCATCGACGGGGTGCCGGTCGGCCGGGAGATCAATACCGACGAGGTGCCATCACCACGCCGGAAACCGGCGCTGGCGCAGCAACCGGGCGACGGTTCGATCGTGGTGATCGTCGCCACCGATGCGCCGCTGCTGCCGATCCAGTGCAAGCGCCTGGCGCAGCGAGCGACGCTCGGCGTGGCGCGAGTCGGCGGCAACGGCGACAACGGCAGCGGCGATCTCTTCCTGGCCCTTTCGACCGGTAATCACGGCCTCGAGCCGGCGACAGACAAATCACCGGTGCCGGTATCGATGGTGCCGAACAACGCGATCAGTTCGCTCTTCGAAGCGGTGGCTGATGCCACCGAAGAGGCGATCGTGAACGCGCTCTGCATGGCGGAGACGATGGAGGGGAGCACCGGCCGGGTGGTCCACGAATTGCCCCTCGACCGGCTGCAAGAAGTCATGGCGAAGTACGGCCGGTAGGAGAGCTACTGCGTGCCGTAGAGCCGATCGCCGGCGTCGCCGAGACCAGGCAGGATGAAGGCGTGATCGTTGAGCTGGCGATCGAGCGCCGCCGTGTAGACCGGTACGTCCGGATGCTGTTCGAGTAGCCGCGTCACCCCTTCGGGCGCGGAGATGATCGAGACAAAGCGGATTTCCGGTGCGCCCCAATCCTTGAGCGCGGCGATCGCGTCTGACGCCGAACCGCCGGTGGCGAGCATCGGATCGAGCACGAAGACGATGTCGACATTCACCGTCGCCGGCAGCTTGTTGTAGTAGTGCACTGGCTGGTGGGTCGATTCATCGCGGTACATGCCGAGGTGGTAGACGATGGCGCCGGGGACAGCGTCGATCGCGGCGTCCACCATTCCCACTCCCGCCCGCAGAATCGGCACGAAGGCGACCTTCGGGGCGAGGCGGTGCCCGGTCATCGGCTCCATCGGCGTGACGATGTCGTATGGCGCGACGGGGAGGTCGGCCGTCGCTTCGTACAGCAGCAGGCCGGTCAGCTCGCGCACCAATTCCCGGAAGGTTTTGCAGTCGGTCCGCTCCTCGCGCAGGTGCGTGACCTTGTGCTGGATCAACGGGTGTTGCGTGATGCGGAGATTCGGAAAGCTGGGCGATGACATCCTGACTCCTTCAGCGCTTTCGCGGCATTACGGGTCTCATTCTACGGGTCCGAATGGGCGGTATCATCGTGCCAGATGAGTTTTCGCGAGCGAGAGGGGAGCAGACGATGGCCGTGGTGCGATTGCAACACACGAGCGTCCCGATGCCGCCGGGCCAGGAGGCCACGGCGCGGCACTTTTACGGGACGGTGATGGAGATGGTCGAGAAGGTGCCGCCGGCCTCGATCGTCGATCAGTGGTTGATCTGGTACTTCGCCGGCGATGATGAGATTCACCTCTTCCGCGATGACGATCCGGCCGGCAATCCGCGCCAGCATTTCTGCCTGCAGGTCGATCAGATCGACCACTATCGGGCGCAATTCGCCAAACATGGGGTTGAGATCGAGGAGACCGTGGCAGTGCCGAACCGGCCGCGCTTCTTCGTGCACGATCCCTTCGGCAACCGGATCGAGATCACCGAAGTGCGCGGCGAGTACGTGCCGGCTGCATCGAACTGAGCGGAGGAACCGATGGGACTGCCGACCGTTGACGGCGACTACATGCTGAATCTGACCGCCGATCTCTGCCGGATTCCGAGTCCGACCGGGTACACGCACCGGGCCGTTGAACGGGCGCTGGCCGAGGCGGAGGCGCTGGGGCTCGAAGCGGTCCGGACCAACAAGGGGAGCATCCTGATTCCGCTCGGCGGAACAGGCGCCGGCGGGCGGCTGCTGTCGGCGCACCTCGATACGCTCGGACTGATGGTCAAGGAGATCAAGCCGAACGGCCGGCTGAAGCTGACGATGATCGGCGGCTATGACTGGTCGACCGTGGAAGGCGAGTACTGCACGATCCACACCGCCAAGCAGGGGGACATCACCGGCACGGTGGTGGCGACCCTGGCCTCGTTCCACACGCATGGCACGGCGCTGCGCGATTTGAAGCGTGACGCCGATGGACTCGAAATCCGGATCGATGCGCCGGTGAATTCCGCCGATGAGGTGCGGGCGCTCGGCATCAGCGTCGGTGATTTCGTGTCGCTCGACGCCCGTACGACGCTCGCCGGCAACGGCTACATCAAATCCCGCCACCTCGACGACAAGGCCTGCGTGGCGATCAACTTCGGGGTTGCCAAGGCGCTACAGACGGCGGGTCTGACGCCGGCCAAACCGAGCTGGCTCTACGTCAGTGTTTGGGAAGAGGTCGGGCACGGCACCTCGGCCGGATTGCCGGAGGGGGTTGAAGAAGTCATCGCCGTCGACATGGCGGCGGTGAGCCAGGGCCAGACCTCGGATGAGCAGGCAACGACCGTTTGTGTGAAGGATTCGACCGGTCCGTACGACTACGCGCTCAGCCGGCGGTTGATCGACCTTGCCGGGGCGAACGAGATCGACTGCCGGGTCGATATCTACAACTTCTACGGGTCGGATGTCAGCCAGGCACTGCGAGCCGGGTACGACATCCGGGGCGCACTCGTGGGCCCGGGTGTCGACGCGAGTCACGCCTACGAGCGGCTGCATGTGAAGTCGCTCGAGGAGACGGCGCGGCTGTTGCTTGCTTACTTGCTGGAGGGGTAGGGGTTAGGGAGCGTTGGGTTGTGGGCCATTGGGCTCGAAGCCCAATGCTGAAAACGGAAGTGCCTCCGGCACTCGGGGTTGATTGAAATGGAAGGGCGCGTGATCCGTGATGGGATCACGCGCCCTTGTTGGGTTTATTCGGGGAGGATGCGGACCGCGCCTTTGTCGGCCGAGGCGGCGAAGGCGGCGTAGGCCTTCAGGGCGGTGGTGACGTTGCGGGGGCGGGGTTCGGCCGGTTTCCAGCCGAGGCGGTCCTGTTCGGCGCGGCGGGCGGCGAGTTCGTCGTCGGAGAGCGCGAGGTGGATGGTGCGGTTCGGGATGTCGATCTCGATCGTATCGCCGTTGCGCACGAGGCCGATCGTGCCGCCCTGCGCCGCTTCGGGCGACGCGTGGCCGATCGAGAGACCGGAGGTGCCACCGGAGAAGCGGCCGTCGGTCACCAGGGCGCAACTCTTGCCCAGTCCGCGTGACTTCAGGTAGCTGGTCGGGTAGAGCATTTCCTGCATGCCGGGGCCGCCTTTCGGCCCCTCGTAGCGAATCACGACCACATCGCCGGCGTTGACCCGGCGGTTGAGGATGCCGTTGACGGCGTCCTCCTGGCTTTCGAAAACGACGGCCGGACCGGTGAATTTCAGGATCGACTCATCGACGCCGGCGGTTTTGACGATGCAGCCGTCGAGCGCCAGGTTGCCCTTCAGCACGGCCAGGCCGCCGTCCTTCGAGAAGGGATGCTCGACGGAGCGGATGACGCCCTTCTCGCGGTCGAGATCGAGTTCGTCCCAGCGGGCGCTCTGGCTGAAGGCGACCTGGGTGGGAATTCCTCCCGGCGCCGCCTTGAAGAAGTCGAAGACCTTCTCGTCGTTGGCGCGGTCGATCGCCCAGGTGTCGATCGCATCGCCAAGGGTGGGGGAGTAAACGGTAGGGGTGTCCCGATGAATCAGGCCCCCCTGATCGAGCTGGCCGAGGATCGCCATGATGCCGCCGGCGCGGTGAACATCCTCCATGTGCACGTCCGATTTGGCCGGCGCCACCTTCGAAAGGCAAGGCACGCGGCGGGAGAGGGCATCGATGTCGTCCATAGTGAAATCGATGTCGCCTTCATAGGCGGCGGCGAGGATGTGGAGCACGGTGTTGGTCGAGCCGCCCATGGCGATATCGAGCGACATGGCGTTCTCGAACGCGCGTTTGTTGGCGACGTTGCGCGGCAACACCGATTCGTCGTTCTGCTCGTAGTAACGGCGGGCGAGATCGACGACCAGGTGACCCGCCTCGATGAAGAGCCGCTTGCGATCGGAGTGGGTGGCGAGGGTCGAGCCGTTGCCGGGGAGCGACAGGCCAAGGGCTTCGGTCAGGCAGTTCATCGAGTTGGCGGTGAACATGCCGGAGCAGGAGCCACAGGTCGGGCAGGCGGAGCGTTCGATGACGCTGAGATCCTCGTCGGAAACGTTGCTGTCGGCGGCGGCGA
>JADLGF010000023.1 GCA_020849415.1 Thermomicrobiales bacterium | reverse complement strand
CGGTGGCGGCCGGCGCGTCCGCCGGATCGAGCACGCGTTCGTTCCACTGGGTGACCGCTGCCATTACCCCCATCTGGTTCTTGAGATCGTGCAGGTTCCCCTTCATCGCATCCAGGTATTGGCTGGCGACGTTGGAGGAGACGATCATCACCGGCGAGCCATCGGTGTAGGCCTGCCCGACCGGCGTGGCAACGTTGGTCACGCCCGGTCCGGTGATGATGAACGCGACTCCGGGCCGGCCTGAAGCGCGCGCGTAACCGTCAGCCATGAAGCCGGCGCCCTGCTCATGCCGGGCGAGGATGTGGCGCATCGGGCGTTCATGGAGCGCGTCGTACAGCGCGAGCGTGTGCACGCCCGGGATGCCAAAGACCGTATCGACCCCGTTCGCGAGCAATGTTTCGACGACGAGATCAGCGCCGGTCTGGCCCGTAACGGTGCGTTCGCCCTGGTTCTGCCTGGTTGCGGTCGTCATAGCGCGCTCCGTGTCATGCGTGGTCGGTGGACGATGGGTACCCATGCTCGGTGAGAAAGGCTTCGCCTCGGGCTGAAACGCGCCAGCGGAGCGTGTTGCGGTGGGCGGGCGCGTAGAACGCCTCGATCAGGCGCCGCCGCCGGGCGCTGGTGGTGAGCGCCTCGACAAACGCGGGATCGACGCCTAGCCGTTCCGCGATCCCCTTACCATGGGCTGAGGGTCCGTATCCGGTCTCGATCTCCCGCAACTGCGCGAGAAACCGGGCCAGAAAGGGATCGAGTGGTGACGCCGAGTGATTGGGAGGGGTGGTCACATCCTTCATGGCGAAATCGTAGCACGCGGCCTTGCTCTGGCCCCTGCCGTTTCGGGGGCGTCGCCGGAGCGTCGTGTAAACTTCGGACGCGTCCCGAAGACGCTTCTGGAAGCGAACGATTTGCAGGCGAGCCTACGTGACGATCGATACAGACATTCACTCTTCGCTGCTCCCGGGCGGCAATTTCATTACCGCGTTATTCAATCGGCAATTGATGTCTTTCGCGGACCGGGGCGGCGCCAGCGGTCTGGTGGGCGATCGCTGGTCCGATATCTGCAACGACACGGTGCAGGCGTGGGTCGGCGGGGTCAGCGATGTCCCGGGCGGACGCCGTCCCGCGATCGAAATCGAGCGGATCGCCCGGCTCGACGCGGTGCCCGCGATTGCCGCCGCCGCCTCGAAGCGCGGCCTGCAGAACCCCGATTTCATCATCATCGGTACGCAGGCCGGCCGGCCGGCGATCCAGGCCGCTGACGCCAAGTTCTCGATCGAGACTGCCCGCTCCCGGCAGGTCAGCGTCGAGGTGCTGGACGCGCTGCTGGTGCTCCGGCCACAGCTGGCGCCGCTGACGGGCGAGATCGATCCGGAAGCGGTCATCGAGCCCGGCTTCTTTGTTTCGCCCGATTACCCGATGACGCACCAGATGCTGCGCCGCCAGCGCAACGGCGTGCGCCGCGCGACGGTGCAGGACGACGAGGTCGAGCAGATCCTGGTCGGGGCGGATGAGTTTTTCAGTTCGATCGAGGGCGCGGAACTGCTGCCGTTGCTCGGCCGCACTGACGGGCTGCCGATTCCGCTCGAATCGAGCCTGCTCGCGTCGCTCTACTACTTCAGGATCGCGCGGGCGCTGATCGGGTGCTGGGTGGAGAGCGTCAAGCCGCTCCTCTACATGGGCGACCGCACCGAGATCGACCTCGAACAGGTGATGGAAGAGGCGGTCGAACGTGCGGGGCGCGCTTCCTCGGCGTACCAGCTGATGATCGAGTGGGACGCCGATGTCGAGCGTTTCCGCTCGGCGCGCGCGGCGGTCGATCAGGTGACCCACCTGCCGATCGTCAATCGCGATCTCCGGGAAATGGTGACGAAGCTCTCGGACGATCTCGGTATCGAGGCGCCGTCGCTGAATCAGGTGCGCCGCCGGCTCGGCAGCTGGTTCCGGGGCGAGATTCGGGACGAAGTCGGACCGCTGAACCCTCCGATCGCCGATCTCACGCCCGTTCTGCAGCAACTGGCGCAGGTTTCGAGCCGGTTGACTCCGCATTTGCCCGAGGAAATCCACCGCATCGTCACCGAACTCGGCCTTGAACAGATCGAAGCCGCCGAATCGGTGGAGATCGTCACGGGCTGATCCATCCTGACGGGAGTCAGCCCAACACCGGCCGACGATGGAAGCTCACTGGCTAGATCTCGCGCCAGAGGGGATTGGTGCGGATTATCACCAGACTGAGGAAGATGGCGGTCAGCACCGCGCCGAGCGCGTAACTGACCGGCACGCCCCAGATGCCGGCGACGAACCCCATCGGCAACGCTCCGATCGGCATCAACCCTTGATTGAGCACGTAGGCCCCGAGCACCCGTCCGCGCACCGCGTCGTCGACCCTGTGCAGCACCGACACGTTGTTCTGGGCCATGAAAATCGACCCGACCAGCGACCCCGCGAACAGGGTGAAGAGCGCCAGCGGGAAATAGCGGACGAGCGAGGTCGCCAGCAGCGTCAGGGCGTAGAGAAACGAAAACCCGATCAGGAATCGACCGAGATTGGCAGTCTGCTTACGGGAAGCGATGAACAGGCTGCCGGCCATGGCGCCGACCCCCTGGAATGCCATCATGATGCCAAGGGCGCTCGCATCGACGTTCAGCGTGTCGACCGCGAAGACGTTCAGGAACGAGATGTACGGGATGAGAAAGAACGCCGGGATGAAGACGAGCGCGAATAGGAAGCGCAGATCGGGCCGGCGCAACACGTACTTCAGCCCTTCGAGTGGTCCGCCGGTGCGGACGGTCACATCAGCGTGGGCGGACTTCGGGAACTTGCCACGCAGAATGATCGCCATCGAGGCGAAGAGGGCGATCGCCTGCAACGAGAAGGCGAACCCGGTCCCCCAAAGGCCGATGATCACGCCGGCCAATGACGGCCCGAAGATGCGCGCCAGGTTGTGACCGGCGGCGGTCAGGCCGATGGCGGTTCGCAAGTCCTCCCGTTCCACGAGCGACGGGGTCAGCGCCTGCTGGGCGGGAGACATGACCGCCAGCATCGAGCCGTTCAGGAAGGCGGCTACCAGCAGGTGCCAGGGTTCGACCCAGCCGGCGATGATGTCGACCGCGACGATAACGGCGACCGTCGCCGCAATCGCCTGACCGACGAGGAGCACGATGCGCCGATCGTAACGATCGATGAGCACGCCCGCCGGCACGCCGACGATCAGGAACGGAATGCCGGCCGCGAAACTGACCAGACCGACGAAGAAGGCGGAGTCGCTCAGGTCGAGCGCAATCCAGCCCAGCGCGATGCCCTGCATCCACTGCGCGACGTTGGCGGTTACTGAACCGAACCAGAGTTGTCTGAAGGCAGGATAGCGTTTGAACGCGGAAAAGAGCCCGGGTTCGCCGGAGCCTTCGCCGTCGGAAGCGCGCTTTCCCGGCCGAGGGAATCGAAACCGAGCCACGAAAAAGCGCCCTCCAAACCATCGGTTTTCCGAAGCGGATTCTAACACTGGTCTTCAACGATCCAGCCAAATCCGGCGAGTGCGGTTTGGAGGAGGCCGGCGTGCACGGAATGGTTGGACAACTGGCGGACTTTCCGGGATTTCGCCGTTATACTGACAGCACGACACTTACGACGGATCGCACCGCTCCTTGCCAGATGAGCGGGACCGCAACACCGCTTCGAAACCAAACGCATGTTCGAAGTTGCCGTTCGTAAGTATTCCGTTCGCGTCATGCTCGAACCAGGAGGCGATGATCGAATGGCACCAGCATCAACGTCCGTTGCCGTGACCCCGATCGAGGTCACGATCAACGGAAAAACGGTCAATGCGGAGGTCGAGCCGCGCACGCTGCTCGTCCATTTCCTCCGCGAAACCGTTGGCCTCACCGGAACCCACGTCGGCTGCGACACCACCTCGTGCGGCGCCTGCACCGTTCACATGGATGGTCTGGCGGTGAAGAGTTGCACGGTGCTCGCCGTGCAGGCCGATGGCTCCGAGGTCACCACGATCGAGGGGATAGGCTCCGAAGACAACCTGCACCCGGTGCAGGAGGGATTCTGGGAGAAACACGGCCTCCAGTGCGGGTTCTGCACGCCGGGCATGATCATGGCCTCCGCCGCCCTGCTCGCCCAGAACCCGAACCCGACCGATGACGAGATCCGGCACGGACTCGAGGGCAACATCTGCCGCTGTACGGGCTATCAGAACATCGTCAAATCGGTCCGCTACGCGGCCGAGAAGATGAACGAAGCCTAGTCAGGTCCGGTCGTTTCCGGGGCCGCCGCCGTCGTTACGCGGCGCGCCACGTTGGGAGGTACCGCCATGGTCTCCGCACCAGAAGCCCCGACCCGGCTCATCGGCAAGCCGATCAAGCGGCGCGAGGATCCGCGCCTGATCACCGGTCAGGGCTCGTTCATCGATGACATCAAGTTGCCGGGGCTCGCGCACGCCGCGGTGCTTCATTCGCCGTACGCGCACGCGCGGATCGATGCGATCGACACCAGCGCCGCCGCGGCGATGCCGGGCGTGATCGGCGTTTTCACCGGCAAGGATTTCGAATCGGTCAATCCGCTGCCGTGCGCCTGGCAGGCGGGGAAGGTGACCAACAACGTCAACACCCCGCGCGTACTGGCGATCGACGAGGTTCACTACGTCGGCGACCCGATTGCGGTGGTGGTAGCGGAGTCACTTCAACAGGCGAAGGCGGCGCTCGATGCGATCGATGTGTCGTACACGCCGTTGGGAGTGGTGGTCGATGCCCGGGCCGCGCTCGAACCGGGCGCGCCGCAACTGCACGAGAACGCGCCGAACAACCTGATCCTGGAGTGGGAGTGCGGCAAGGACGAAGCAACTGTCCGTGCCGCCCTAGACGCGGCGCCGGTCAAGGTCAGGCAGGAGATCGCCAACCAGCGCCTGATCCCCGCCGCGATGGAAACGCGCGGCTCGATCGGCGTGTACGAAGCCGGCACCGGCGATTACACGCTCTGGGCAACATCCCAGGCGCCACACGTGCATCGGCTGCTGATCACCGCGTTCGTGCTCGGCATTCCGGAGCAGAAGGTGCGCGTCATCTCCCCGAATATCGGCGGCGGGTTCGGACAGAAGATCTTCCTCTACTACGACATGCCGCTGGTGCTGCTGCTCTCGAAGGCGATCGGCCGGCCGGTCAAGTTCGTCGAGGACCGGATCGAGAACTTCCTCTCGTCCACACATGGGCGCGATCATTTCTCGCACGTCGAGATCGGCGCGACCGAGGACGGCAGGATCACCGCGCTCCACGTCGATACGGTCGCCAATCTCGGCGGGTACCTCTCGACGATCGCGCCGGGGATTCCAACCACGCTTTACGGCCGGATGATCGCCGGCTGCTACAAGATTCCCGACATTCGGGTGCACGTCAAAGCGGCCTACACGAATACCGCGATGGTCGATGCCTATCGCGGCGCGGGGCGTCCCGAAGCGGCGTTCATCATCGAGCGGGTCTGCGATCTCGTGGCCGACGCCACCGGGGTCGATCCGGCCGATGTCCGCCGCCGTAACTTCATTCAGCCGGACGATTTCCCGTTCGACACCGGTGTCGGCATGCTGCCGTACGACAGCGGCAACTACGAACCGGCGCTCGATCTCGCCTTGCAGCAGGTCGATTACGCCGGCCTGCGTGCCGAACAGGCGAAACGCCGCGCCGAAGGGAGCGGAAAGCAACTCGGCATCGGTCTTTCGACCTACGTTGAGGTCTGCGGCGTGGCGCCGTCGAAGTACATCGGACTGCCGGGAGAAGGGTGGGGCGCCGGGCTCTGGGAGAGTTCGAACGTCAAGGTGCACCTGACCGGCAAGGTGGTTGTGACCACCGGCTCGCAGCCGCACGGACAGGGGCACGAAACCACCTTCGCACAGGTCGTGGCCGAGCAACTCGGCGTGCCGTACGAAGATGTGGAGATCAAGCACTCCGACACGCTCGGCACCCCGTTCGGCTACGGCTCGTATGGCAGCCGGTCGCTTTCGGTCGGTGGCACCGCGATCGTGAAGAGTGTCGACAAGGTGATCGCCAAGGCAAAGCGCCTGGCGGCGCACATGCTGGAAGTCTCACCCGAGGACATCGAGTACGAGGATGGCAAGGCCTTCGTGCGCGGCGTACCGAGTTCAATGAAGACGATTCAGGAGATCGCCCTGCAGGCGAGCGTCGCCTACGATTTGCCGGATGGAATGGAGCCGTTCCTCGACGAGACGAGCTACTACGATCCGCCGAACTGCACTTTCCCCTTCGGCACGCACATCTGTGTGGTCGAGGTCGATACCGACAGCGGCGAACTCGAGGTGGTGCGCTACCTGGCGGTCGATGATGTCGGCAACGTCGTCAATCCGCTGATCGTCGACGGGCAGATTCACGGCG
>JADLGF010000022.1 GCA_020849415.1 Thermomicrobiales bacterium | reverse complement strand
GTGGCGAGCATCGCTTCCCGTTGCGGCCGCTGGGCGCGGAGGACGCCGTTCGCCTGTTCGTGGAACGGGCTGATCTCAAGCCGGATGCGGCTGCGCTCGATTCGATCGCCGAGCTTTGCCGGCATCTCGATGGCCTGCCGCTCGCCATCGAGCTTGCCGCCGCCCGCTGCCCGCTTCTCTCCCCGCGCCAGATTGCCGATCGGCTCGATCGCCGGTTTGAGGTGCTGCGCTCGCATGAAGCCGATATCCGCCGCTGGAACACGCTCCGCGCAACGATCGCCTGGAGTTGCGCGTTGCTTTCCGCCGACGAGGCCCGGCTTTTTCGTTCGCTGAGCGTCTTCACCGGGAGCTTCGATTTCGGCGCGGTCGAAGCGATTTCCGACCTGGATGCCAATCTCGATCTGCTCGAAGGCCTGGTGAATCAATCGATGCTGGTGATCGAGCTGCGGCCGGGCGAATCGGCGGCGAGGTACCGGCTGCTCGAAAGCCTGCGCGATTACGCGCGCGAATGGGCGCGGGAGCATCAGGAAATCGAGCCGGTAGCGGCCCGCCACGCGCACCACTATCAGGGAGTCTCGCGGGAAGCGGCGACGCTCCTGAACACCCCGGCCCACCTCGAAGCCCTCGCCCGGTTCGACCGGGAGCATGACAACATCGTCGCCGCACTTGAGTGGATGATCGCCGCCGGCGCTTCGCGCGATGCCTGCGATCTGGCGGCCTCCCTCACCCCCTGGTGGCACCGTTCCTCGCGCTTCGATCTGGCGACCCGTTATCTGGAGCGCGCCCTGGCGCTGGCGCCGGATGATGTCTCGATCCAGGCCGCCCGCGCCGGGAACGCCTTCGCACTGATAGCGCTCAGCGCGGGACGGCTGGGGCACGGCAAAGTGGCGGTTGAACGGGCGATCGTGATCACCCGGACCATCGGTGACCGCGCGGGAGAAGCCGAGGCGCTGACACTCAAGGGACGGTACCTGCAACGCATCGGTGAACTGGATCGGGCGGAAGGAATGTTTTCGGCGGCGCTCGAGATTCGCACCGCCGATGGCGATCAGCGGGGCATGGGCGTGAATTTGCTCAACCTCGGAACGATCGCCGGCCTGAAGCGTGATTTCGTCACCTGCGGCGCCACTTACCAAAGCGCCTGGACCCACGCGAACGCGAGCGGTGATCTGGCGACTGAAGCGGTCATTCTGGGCAATCTCGGCGAACTGGCCGCCCACACCGGCGAGTATCAGCGTGGCCTCGAATACCTCGATCGCGCCACGGCCATCTTCCGGCGGTTCGGGGATCATGATCGGGTGGCCGCCACCCTCACGAACCGGGCCGAACTTTACCTGCTGCTCGGGGACTATCCGGGCGCGGTCGAAACGTCCGCGATGACGGTGGCGCAGCATCGCGAAACCCGCAATCGCATCCACCTTGCCAATTCGCTCTACGTACAGGGGATTGCCCTGGCGGCCATCGGGGCCCTCTTGCAGGCGCTGGGGGCGTTTCGCGAAGGCGCCAGGCTGGAATACGAACTGAACGATCTCACCAACGTCATCTACTACATCGAGGCGATCGCCCGGCTCCTGGGCGAGGGTGACGATCCGCTCCTGGCCGCCCGCCTGCTCGGCGGCGCGGAACGCCTGCGGGAAGAAGAGCGCGCCGGCGATTACGAACCGTTCGATTACGCCGGCACCGTGCGCGCGACCCGCGCCAGGCTCAGCGAAGCGCAGTTCGCCGCCGCCTGGCAGTCGGGCCGGGAGCTTTCCCCGGCCGGGCTCCTCACCGAAGCCAGCAATCTCGGCCTGATCGCCGATGGCGCCCCGGTCTTTCTCTACCGCCGCATGCCGGGGCGTCCCGCTCCCGGCAATGAGCTCACCCCCCGGCAAATCGATGTGCTGCGGCTGGTTGCCCACGGCGAAAGCAACCGTCAGATCGCCGAAACCCTCGCTATCAGCCCGCGAACGGTTGAACGGCACCTGACGATGATCTACGGGCACTTCGGAGTCGATCGTCGCTCCGCAGCGGTGGCGGCCGCCGCCGAACGGGGCCTGCTTTAACACCCACGCGCTGCTGTTTAGCGAACCGAAGAGGAAGCACCGGGTTTGTTCCTCCGAGTGGCGGAACTCCCCGATGTGCCGCGCTGCCGCCGGTCCCACGCTTATCCAAGCGGGCAGCGCTGATCGCCGGATCGGAGGGTATCCCGACCGACCCGGCGAGGCGCTGCTCCACCGGTGCGTTCTGCACCCGCGTTCAAACCAACCAGGAGCAGGGGGCGTTCGATGACGCTACGTGGCACCCAAACCCGTCTGGCACAGTTGTTGACGATGCTCTTCACCCTCTGCCTGGTGGTGAATCTCTCCGGACCGGTCAGCTCCGCACAGGAGGCAGCGCCCACCCCGGCATCGGCGGAAACACCCACCGAAGTCGCCACCAGCGAGTCGAACTTCACCCCGACTGAAACCGCCCCGGCCGCGCCGGATGAGGACGAACCGCTCGGGTTCACCGTGGAATCCATTCCAGCCACGGCTCCGCCGGAGGCGACCACCGCGGCAACGGACGTCGCCGAATCAGCGGTCAGCACGGAGACGTCGCTGCCCTCCACCGAAGACGCGGTTCCAGAAGGAACGGAAATCGCGGCGGAACCGACGTCCGAAACGGTCGCCAATCTGGCGGCGGATGCGCCGCAATCGGCGAGCATCAACCTCATCACGG
>JADLGF010000021.1 GCA_020849415.1 Thermomicrobiales bacterium | reverse complement strand
TCGAGCGGGATACCCGCCGGGCACCCTTCGATCACGACGCCGAGCGCCGGTCCGTGCGATTCGCCCCAGGTGGTCAGTTTGAAGATCTTGCCGAAGGTGCTTGACATGGTGTTCCCGGTCGCCTTCCTGTACCGTCACCGGCCGCGCGGTGAGCCTGCCCGTTCGGTTGCCTGCAGATCGAGTCCCGGCGCCCGGTGGATGATATCGCCCCAGAGATCGTAATCGGTGTCCCGCGTTCGCTCGAAGCCGAACCGGCGGTAGAGGCGCTGCGAGCGTTCGTTGGTGCTCTGCGTACTCAAACCGACCGTGCGCACGCCATGCCGCGCCATCGCGTTGATCGCGGCGGCCAGCGTTTGCCAGCCAAACCCCTCACCCTGCCGGGTCGGATCGACCGCGATGCGATCGATGTGCCCCCACTCCTCCGCCATCGTAACGCCAATGTAGGAAACGGGCGTGGCGCCATCGTAGCCGATCCAGGTCGCCACCCCCGGCAACACAGAGTAGGTGAGGAACTCCGCCTCGGAATTCCACCAGAGCCAGGGAAACGCGGCGTGATCGAGCCCGATCAGGATCGCGCGTGTCGCATCATCGAACGGATGCACCGCGTCGAAGCGGAGGGTCCGGGGCAGCGCGTGGGCGGTGTCGCGTCGGGTGTCCATGCGAAACGTGACCACCTGCTCCAGGTGCTCGAAACCGCAACGCGTGTAGAACGACTCCGGACGCTTCTCATCGACCTCAACCACCAGCGTCAGCTTCGCGCCGGCTTCGGACGCCGCCGCCGACACGCCGCGCAGGAGCCTTTCCGGATCGCGGATCGCTGCCAGCTCGGCGACGTGCACGATCTCGTGCCGATGCCGCCATGGGAGCGCGATCGCGTATTCGAGACTGGCGGGATTCCAGACCGAAGCGCCAGGCGCCATCCTCAACGCCTGCTGAATCTCGGCCGCGTCGAGTCGCGCTCGCCACGAGATCGGCAGCGCTTCGACATCGGCCTGTCTGATCGGCACGATCGCCGGGTCCGAATCTGGAGCTGTGAGCAGTGTCATACCGGCTATCGTTCGATCCAGATCGTTTCGAGTTGCAACAAACCGAGGGGCGTCAGCTCGACCCCCTTCACCCAGGGTTTGGCGAGCCAGTAGCCGACGTCATGATACGTGGGAATGACCACGCCGTCGTCGATCAGCACCTGCTGCGCCCGGGCGTAAATCTCCGCCCGCGCCGCCGGATCGAGTTCAGCCATGGCGGCGTCGATCAAGGCGTCGAAATCGGGGTTTGCGTAATCGATGTAGTTGTCCGCCGCGCCGCTGTGGAAGAGGCTAAGCAGGAAGGTCGCGGGATCGGGATAGTCAGCGCCCCAATAGAGGGCGTAGTTGGGGTACTGGCGCATGGCGAGTCCGGCAAAGAACTCGTTCGCCTGAACGATGAACGAGGTGACCTCGATGCCGAGTGTCTCCGACACCCTCTCCCGGAACGCCGCCACGGATTGATTGCCGGTCGAGTAGATCTGAATCGGCGGTATCTCCGATTCAGCGTAGCCGGAGGTCGCCAGCAGCGCCCGCGCCGCCTCCGGATCGTAGCTCGGGTACTCGACTGGCCACTCCGCTCCAAGCATCCCCGGCGGCACTACGCCGGTCGCCTCGCGCGTGCGCCCCTCGAAGGTCACCTCGGCGATCTTGTGACGCGGAAACGCCATCGCGACCGCCTGCCGCACGATCGGATCGTCCATCGGCGGGGTATCGGGCCGGAACGCCAGGTACTCGGTGGCGAATTGGTCCTGCTGGATCAATTCGTCGCCCATCCCGACCAACGGCGATTGCACCTGATCGATCAGGGTGATGCCGATGCCGACGATATCGACCCGGTCCTGCTGGTAGAGGTTGAACGCACCGCCGGCACTCGGGCCAAGTGGCATTTCGATCCGCTCCAACGCCGGTGCCCCATCAATGAAAGTGCGCGAGCGTTCCAGCCGCAGCATTTCGCCGACTTTCCACTCGGTCACTTTGAACGGACCCGAGCCGTTCGGCTGCCGCCACCAGTCACCGCCCCGCGCAACATCGTTGCGATCGACGATGCAGGTAGCCGCCGAAGCGAGCTTGGACATGAAAGCCGCGTCCGGTCGCCAAAGCCGGATTTCTACGGTGCGCTGGTCAATGACCCGCACCCCTTCCAGTTCGGTCGCCGCACCGGTGTGCAGTTCCTGCGCGCCGAGCACCGAATCGAGGAAGGTCGGACCGCTCAGCAGCGCCGCCTGCCCGTTGGCGGTGGCCGGATCAAGTGCCCGGGTCAGCGACCAGGCGACATCGTCCGCCGTGACGTTCTGACCGTTGTGGAAGAGCGCGCGGGGATCGATCGTGAAGGTGTAGGTCAGCCCATCAGCGCTCACCACCAGGCGCTGCGCCAGTTCCAGACAGGGAGTGAGTTCGCGATCGAACACAATCAGCCCGCGAAAGACCAACCGGGTGAGGAAGCCGGAGGAGAGATCGCGTACCAGCGCCGGATCGATCGAGAAGGGATCGACGATCGGCCCGGTAATGCGGAACACCTGATCGCCGGACGGGTTCGCCTCCGGCAACGGTCGCCGCTGAGTGAATTCGGTTTCGACCCCGGCCAGCGGCACGCCCTGCGCCGAAAGGAACGACGGTCGCTGCCCGAACAGCGCGGCGCCGGCCGCAAGTGCTCCAAATTCACGCCGCGTCAATCGTTCATTCATACGGCAGATTCTAGCGGCACCGGGAAGAAGTGACGCCACCACGCTACGTAGCGGCTGGCGCGATCGACCACCTCATCGACCGGCAGGCTGGCCGAATCGATGACGAGATCAGCCGACGAGCGGGCGGACCGGAGGCGCAGCTCCTGCGCGGTGTAGATCGCCGCTGACCAGTCCCGACCCCGGCGGCTTCGGACCGTGTCGAGATCGACATCGAGGTAGACGAGCAGATCGGCGCCGGTGTGCTTCCAGAGATCGGGAACGGCGCTGTGTTCCTGGGCGGCGGTGACCGCGTCGATCCCGATCCGTCGCAGATGCTCGACGAGGGTCGATTTACCGGCAGCACAATGCCCGACCACCGCCACCCGCGGCCGCGCATGAATTGGTGCAATGGTTCGTCGAGGTACGCGAGACCAGCGTTTCATCGGACTTCTCGGGAGTAGTTCAGCCGTTCGATGCGCTGATCGGCCGGATCACGCCGGCAGGCGAGCGCGGCCACCGTGACGTCGTCCTTCGGACGTTCGTTCGCCGCGTCTCGCACCGCCTCGAACAGATCGATCACCACCCTGAGCGGATCGAGCGACAATCCCTCGGTGCTCAACCACGCGTCGACGTCCGCGCCGAGTCCGGCGACACCATCGGTGGCGACCAGAATGCCGTCGGCCTCATCGACCGTCAGGCGAACGACGTCCGGCGTTGCGCTGGCCGAGCGGCCGGCGGGTCCAACCGCTCCCGCCACCACTGACCACGTACCGGCGCAAGATTTGAAGACCGCGTTCGTCGAAAAGCGGGCGATATCGATCTCGCCGGTGGCGCTCGCCCGAACAACATCAAACGACACCGACACCTGACCCGAGCGCCCGGCCGCGAGCGCCTGATTAGCCGCCATCGCGGCCACTTCCGCTGACGTGCCGGCTTCGAGCGCTTCGCTCAGGTGCGCCGCCACGCCCCGCGCCACCGCCCGCGCCGACGGACCACTCCCCTGCCCGTCGATCACCACCAGCGCCAACCCGCCATCGGGCAGATCGACCACGCGCGTCACGTCGCCGCAGGCGCGCACCGCGTACTTGTGCGTCGATCGAATCGCGATGTCGTAGCGGTAACCCATCCGGCGCCTCCGTCAGAAATCGAGTGTACCGCCCATCCTCACCAGCGCGTATCCTTGCCAACAGTCGACCGAGCGAGCCCCGGGAGTGCCCACCATGCGCGACGTCACCGTCACGCTCGATTTTCACAACACGATCATCAATTCGGACGCCTGGTTCCAGATCGAGGTCTTCGATCTCCCCGGCGCGTGGCTGCGCTGGCACGCCGCGGCGCGCAACACCGAGGCCGATCCCGAATTGATCGTCGAAGCCAATGCCGCCTACCGCCGGTTGCGCCAGGCGATTCACGAGCACGGGCACGAACTGACGGCGGAAGCCTGCCTGGAGATCGTGCTGCCGCAGGTCGGGGTTTCGGCTTCGGATGTCGATATCATCGAAGGCACCGAGGCGATCATGTTCGAAACGATGGCCGGCATCTCACCGGTCGACGGCGTGATCGACCTGATCCGCGATCTCGAAGCGGCCGACGTGCGGCTCGGCATCGTCTCCAGCGCCGTCTACCACGACTTCCTGCTCTGGTCGCTCGACCGCTACGGCATCACCGACGCCTTCGACGGGATCGCGACCTCGGCCAGCGTCGGCTGGTACAAATCGCGGCCGGAGATCTACTGGAACGCGCTCGATGAACTCGGCGCCACCCCCGATCGGGCGCTTCACCTCGGCGATTCCGCCCGCTTCGATGTCGCCACCGGTCGCCGCGCCGGCATGCAGACCGTCTGGTACCAGCGCCCCGGCGCCAAACCGCTGGATGACGATCCCGGGCCCGATCTGACCCTGCAATCACTGGTTGGCAGCGCGCCGTTAATCCTGGATCGCCTTTCCGATCTCCGCTAAGCGAGGACTCCGTGCGCGTCGATTGCTTCACTCTCTTTCCGGAAATGTTCACCGGGCCGTTCGATTCGAGCATCCTGAAACGGGGGGCCGACGCCGGGCTGATCGAGATCGCCATTCACGATATCCGTTCGTGGACCTACGATCGCCACCACACCGCCGATGACGCCCCGTACGGCGGGGGGGCCGGCATGGTGATGATGGCCCCGCCGATCATCGAGGGGGTCGAAGCGATCCTCGGGGACGATCTGGCGAAGGCGCGGGTGATCATCACCTCGGCCTCCGGCAAGCGCTTCACCCAGGCGGTGGCGCAGGAATTCGCCGCCGAGGAACGGCTCGTCATCATCTGCGGCCACTACGAGGGGATCGACGCCCGCGTCACCGAACTGCTCGACGCCGAGGAGTACGCCATCGGCGACTACGTGCTCACCGGCGGCGAACTGGCGGCGATGGTGATGATCGACGCCGCCGCCCGGCTGGTGCCTGGGGTGATCAAGGCGGAATCGATCAGCGAGGAGTCGCACAGCGGCGAACTGGTCGAGTACCCGCACTACACGCGGCCGGTCGATTATCGGGGGCTGGAGGTGCCGCCGATCCTGCTCAGCGGCCACCACGCCAAAATCGCCGAGTGGCGGCGCGAACAGGCCCTTCTCCGCACCCGGGAGCGCCGCCCCGATCTGCTGGTCGAAGAATAGAGCGGTACCCGTTGGTGCCATCTCCCTCGCCAACGACGACTCGTCGTACGGTTGCGGGCCTTGTGTCCGCCCGCCCTGGTGACAGCAACAACCACGCAACATTCCGCCAAACTGCGTGTTGCTTCACGACCCAGCGAACACGCAACGAGACGGGCGGACACAAGGTCCGCAACCCTACACCGGGATTGGGGCTTCCTGGCTGATGTGTCTTGGGGTCTAAACAGCGGTCTGAGCACCGGTCCAGACGAATTCGAAGAGCAAGCCATCCGGCGATTCAAACATCAATTGATAGTAGGAACCACCCGTGTTGGCGGCGAACTCGGGCCGGTGACGCGGGGTTTCGAATAGGGGTTCGATCCCGCGATCGTGCAGCCACGCCGCTGCCTGATCGACTGCGTCCATCGACGTCGCTCCGATCGCGATGTGATTGACACCCTTCCCGTCCCGATCGTTCGATGCGCCGTTGGCGATCGACTCGAACCAAAGATACGCGCCGTTCGGGCCGCGCACGCCGTGCGCCAGTTCGTGCGTGTACACGACCTCCCAACCAAGCCAATCGAAGAAGTCCCGGTAGAAACCGGCGTGCTCCGGCGTCAGATTCACCTGGAGGTGATAGAGACCGGTCGACTTCAAAACAGCGTCTCCCGTTCGTCGAGCGGCGCCTGAAGCGATTGCAAAACGGACAAACTGGTCAGGTCGCGCTCGGCATGGAATCGAGCGTACGCCAGCATCGCCGCTTCGAGTTCCAGCCTCAGCTCGGGGCCGATCGGACGGTTGATCGTCTGATCGAGGCCACCCCGATCGAGCAGGCGCAGGTACTTCTGGGCGTTGACCGACAACGGCGACGCCGCCCGATCCTCCTCGACGCAAAGCGGGCAGAGAAACCCGCCGAGGCGGGTGCTGAGCGCGTTCTGGTTCGCCTCGAGATCGCGTCCGCAGTTGATGCAGCGATAGAGCTCGATGCGAAAGCCGAGGA
>JADLGF010000020.1 GCA_020849415.1 Thermomicrobiales bacterium | reverse complement strand
GGGGCGAATGGGCGCCTTCATCGACAACGAGGGGCACACGCATCTCCCCTATTCGCATTCGGCCGGCTACGAGGCGTGCGATCGGACCGATCTGGTGGCCGGCGCCGACATGCGCGCCGACGTGCTGCAGAAGTTCGGCGAGCGTTACGGCGTGCCGAAAGAACGGCAGTACACCGACTTCCGCGAGATGATCGTCACGGAAAAGCCGGAGATTCTCTCGGTCGCCACCCAGCCGCACCAGCGTATCGAAGTGGCGCTCTTCGCCATTGAAAACGGCGTCAGGGCGCTCTTCCTGGAGAAGCCGCTCTCAGCATCGCTCGCCGAGGCGGCGCAACTGCGCGACGCGGTCGAGAAGCACGGCACGATCCTGAACATGGGATCGCTCCGGCGCTGGCGGCCGAACTTCATCAAGATGCGCGAGATCATCGCTTCGGGTGAACTCGGCGATCTTCACACCCTCCTCATGCTCAACCGCGCCACCCTCTTCAACATGGGATCGCACTGGATCGACACCCTGAATGTGCTCAACGGTGATGCGCCGGCGAGCTGGGCCTCCGGATTGGTGGTCAACGCTGATGAAACGCTCGACGGCGACACGGTGTTGATCGATCCGGTCGGCAGCGGCACGATCGGCTACGCGAACGGCGTCACCGCCTGGCTGATCGATCGCCCCGGCCCGCACGAAATCCACGCCTGTTGTGGGGGCGGCTCGGTGGTGGCGCTCGGGGATCAGCACGTCGAGATTCGCCGGCCGGGTCAGGCGGCGGAGATCGTCGAGACCGAGGAAGTCAGCCCGACCGTCCGCTGCATCGAGGACATCGTGCAGGCGCTCGATACCGGCGGTCCGACCCGCGGCGGCATGAAGGCCGCCTACGCCAACGCCGAACTGATCTTCGCGCTGCTCGAATCGCACCTTCGCGATGGAGCCCGCGTGGCGATCCCGCTGGTTGATTCCACCGTTGTCTTCCGTCCGACCAATCTTGGCCCGCGCCAGCCGAAGTTCGAGCACGTCAACAAGGCGGGGTAGGGGAACGGCGTGGCGATCGACTACGACGGCCGTTCGTTCCGGGCGGTGGCGAACACTGAAAACGGCGAAACGTCGGGCGAAACGGTGTTCCGCTACCGCCAGCGCGGTTCGATCCTTTCCGCGACCTACAGCGGCGGCCGGATCGTGACCGGTCACCTGCTCGGACTGGTGGCGGAGGATGGCTCGCTCGATTTTGGCTACCACCAGATCAACGACCGGAACGAACTGATGACCGGCGTCTGTCGATCGATCCCCGAAGTGCTGCCGGACGGTCGGGTCAGGCTGCACGAAACCTGGTCATGGACCTCAGGCGATCACTCGTCCGGCACGTCGATCGTCGAGGAGATTGCGGATTGAGTTTCGGCCGGCCAGGCGGAAAGGGGGCGATGCGCGAGCAGGTTCGGGTGGGTTTCGGTGTCCGTAACCGCCCGAAATACGTCTGTTGACAGACAACTTCGCCGTTCATACGATAGAGGCGAAGTGCACATGCCGCTCTCTCACCAAACAAGGGATCCGTTCGATCCGAAGGGGATCGTTCGCGCATACGCCCACACTCGGGCAGGGGACTCTTTAATGAAACAGTACCGCGCGGCGTTGGTTGGCGTCGGACGCATGGGCGCATTCATCGATAACGAGGTGGCCGGGCGCGGCCCGAACCTACCGTACTCCCACTCCGCCGGCTACGAAGCCTGCGATCGCACCGAACTGATCGCCGGCGCCGACATGCGCGCCGATGTGCTCGAGAAATTCGGCGAGCGGTACGGCGTGCCGCTGGAACGACAGTACACCGATTTCCGGCAAATGATTGTCACCGAACAACCGGACATTCTCAGCATCGCCACCCAGCCGCACCAGCGGGCCGAAGTGGCGCTCTTCGCGATCGAAAACGGCGTCAAGGCGCTCTACGTCGAGAAGCCGCTCTGCGCCTCCATGGTCGAAGCGAACGCCCTGCTCGAAGCCTGTGAGAAGCGCGGCGTCGTGCTGAATATGGGCACGAACCGCCGCTGGCACCCCGGGTACGCCGATATGCGCGCGGCGATCGCATCCGGTGATTACGGCCGGCTGGTGGCGCTGACGATCAACCACCGCGGTACCCTCTTCAACACGCAATCGCACTGGATCGACACCCTCCGTGTGCTCAACGGCGACGCCGAGGCGATCTGGGCCCAGGCCTACATGGCGAACGGACCGGAATCGATCCACGGTGACGATGTTGTCGATGATCCCTACACCGAGGGTCTGATCGCGTTCGAGAACGATGTGATCGCGCACCTGGTGGCGCGTCCAGGCGGGCACTCCTTCCACGCCTTCTGCGAAACCGCCGAAATCGTTGCGCTCGGCGATAACCGCTTCGAAATCCGCACGGCCGACGGCGAGGTGACCGAGATTCCGTACGAGCCGGTCAGTTCCACCGTGCGGCTGATCGAGGACCTCGTGGGGGCGCTCGATTCCGGCGGCGTCCCGAAGGGCGGTATCGATGCCGCCTACAAGAACGCCGAAATCCTCTTCGCGCTGCTCGAATCTGAGAAGCGGGCCGGCGCGCGCGTCGCGATCCCGCTGGTCGATTCCACCCTGGCGTTCCGGCCGGCCAATCTCGGGCCGCGCCAGCCGAAGTACGAACCGGTCGTCAAGGCGTAGTTCGCCCGCGATCCTGGAGGTCGGCGTGAAGCAGGTGCTGGTGGTAGCGCCAGGCAAGATCGAATTCGTGGAAGCGCCCGAGCCGGCGCTTGGAGCGCGTGATGCCCGCGTGGTGATCACCCACTCCGGTCTGTCGTCGCGCAGCGAGATCGAACGATTCCAGCGCAACTACGCCGGGAAGCCGGAGCCGATCGGCTACAACATGGTTGGCGTGGTCGATCGTGTCGGCGCCGAAGTCAGCACGCTGGCCGTCGGTGACCGGGTTTACGCCGCGGTCGGGCACGCCGATGTCGTGGTGGCTGATGAGCGGAAGCTGATCAAGCTGCCGGCCGGAGTCGATGACGAATCGGGCTGCTTCGCCTATTTGCCGACCCTCGGCACGCACGCGCTGCGCCTGGGCGAGTACACCGCCGGGCAGTACGTGGCCGTGATCGGCCAGGGCATCATCGGCCAGACCGCCGCGCTGATGGCGCGCCATTTCGGGGCGCGCACGATTGTGATCGACATCAGCGACGATCGCCTCGAACGCGCCCGGGAATCGGGCGCACACCTCGCTCTCAATCCGTTGACTGACGATGTGCCGGCGCGGGTCGCCGAATTCTGCGGCGGCGCCGGGTTGGATATCGTGATCGAAACCGCTTCGTCGTGGCGATCGCTGGCCCTCGCGCTCGATGTGATCGGGCGGCGCGGGCGGATCGTGGAACTCGGTATCATTCGCGATACACCCAATCCGGAAGAGGCCGACCTCTTCTTCTCCGCCTGGAAACGCAATCTGCACGGCAAGGAAGCCGTGCTGATCGGCGCCAGTAACGATCCAGCCGATCCCGAGAATCTGACCGGGCAGCGTTTCACCCGGGAGCGCAATATCCAGGAGGTGTTGGACCACGTAGCAAACGGAGCGCTCGATCTCCGGGGGTTGATCACGCACCGGTATCCAATCGATGAACTCGAATCGGTCTACCGGGCACTGTTGGATGGCGGTGGCAAGGAGCACCTTGGGGTGATCTTCACCTGGCCCGCCGCCGGCAACGCGTCAGCCTGATCCGGGACCGAAACGCATCAGTCACGAACGTGCCTGACCCAGGTTATGGAGGAATGGAATGACCAAGTTCACAGGTATGGAAATCACGCGGCGCAATCTGATGAAGTTCGCCGGCGCCTCCGCCGCGGCTGGCGCGATCACCGCCGCCTCGCTGCAGGGGCTGTCCGAGACGGCCGCTGCCCAGGAGCCGGTCGAAGGCGGTACGCTCTCGATCGCGGTCAGCCAGATCACGAGCAACAGCCACCTGCTCCACCTGCGCCACTACGCCGGCTCGGAGAATATCTACACCCGCCTGCTGGCGAACGCCCGCCTGAT
>JADLGF010000019.1 GCA_020849415.1 Thermomicrobiales bacterium | reverse complement strand
TTCGTCCTGGTGGCGGCCCTGGCTGCGCCGATAGCGCAGGTTTCCGGCGCCGAGACGCAGGCGTCGACGCCGATCGTGGTTCCACCGGTGAACAATCCGGACGTGGATAGCGATGCCTCTTCACCCGAAGATGACGCGGTGACGCTGGCGGAGTGGCCGGCCGGCCCGTTTGTGACGAACAACGGTAACGTCATCGGCGGCCCAACCCCCGTGCAATCGGGGTGTGTCGTCAACGTTGAGTTCTGGAATTTCGGCGCCGTCCCGGATCCTGCCTTCGTCCTGATCGAGGCGATCGCTTCCGACGATGTCACCTCGTTCATCGAATACAGGAATGACATCTTCATCGAGGGCACGAACGCAGGGGGACCGGGTGATATCGACGCCTCCTTCACCCTCGATATCCAACACCTCCTCGAGGCGGCCGGCCCATATACCGCCGATGCCTACAGGGTCGAACTCACCGTCGGCGTGACGTTCGAATCGGGTCTCGAAACGCTGACCGATCTGTACATGATTTCGGACTGTATCGCTCCACCGACGCCAACACCCACGCCGACTCCGAGCGATACGGCCACGGCGACTCCGGACCCGATATCGACACCGACGCCGATCCCGACCGGTACTTCTACGCCCACTCCGCCGGCCACTGCGACCGCAACGGTCCAGCCGACCGCAACATCGATCCCGACCGCAACGTCGATCCAGACCGCGATTCCGACGCCGACCTTCATTCCGCCCCCGACCTTCGTGCCGCCTCCGCCGACATCGACGCCGGCGCCGACCGCCACGACTCGACCGGAGAACCCGCGCGAAGCGCCGATCGTGCCGCCGCAGGATCCGACGACATCGGACGGCACCCGTGCGGGGCAGGTTTCGGTCGTCCTGAATGATGGCGTCGCCCCGGAGGCCTTTGGAGCGCGTTTTGACCTCACCTTGCTCGAGTTCGTGGAGTTGGTCAGTCTGGCGCTCTACAGCGTTCCTGACGGTGTCGATATCGACGCGCTTAAGGCGCGTTTGGCTGCTGATTCCGATGTTGGCGCCACCGAGGCCAACTCGATCCTGATGGCTCCGGAGGGTCACGGGCGGTCGATGGTGCAGTTCTCGCAACCGGTCGACCTGCAGATTCCGAATCCAACCTACGGCTACGATCTCGTCGGCGCGGTCGCGGTCAGTTGTGTGACCGGCGACGGGGTGATCGTGGCGGTGCTCGATACGGGCATCGATGTCGAGCATCCGGCGTTCGAGGGGCGCCTGCTCCCGGGCTGGAATGTGATCGACGGCAACGACGATGTCCGTGACACCCGTGACGGCGTCGATAACGACGGCGATAACATCACCGATGAGATGTACGGGCACGGCACCCATGTAGCCGGCATCGTGGCGCGCGTTGCGCCGGGCGCGAAGATCCTGCCGGTGCGCGTGCTCAATGATGACGGCATCGGCGATGCCTTCGGGCTGGCCCAGGGGATCGTTTTCGCGGTCACCGCCGGCGCGGATGTCATCAATCTCAGCCTCAGTTCAGTGACCGACTCGCAAATCGTCCGCAAGGCGGTCGAGTTCGCGCACCAGGAAGGCGTAGTGGTCGTGGCCGCGACCGGCAACTCCGGCCACGCAGAACCGAAGGAGTTCCCGGCGGCGATCGAGGGTGTGATTGCGGTCGCCGCGACCGGCCCGGACGACCTGAAGTCCGATTTCAGCAACTACGGGGATGAAATCCGGATGAGCGCGCCCGGAACCGGTATCGAGAGCGCGCTGCCGGACGGTAAATCGGGGCCCGCGAGCGGTACGAGCATGGCGGCGCCATTCATCGCAGCGGCGGCGGCGCTGACCATCGAACGCTATCCGGATATGAACCCTGACGAAGTGGCGGACCGGATCGAATCGGCGTCACAGGTGATCGACCCGCTCAATCCGGAGTACGCCGGCCAGCTCGGCGCCGGTCGCCTCGACCTCATCAACACGATCGCCTGCTCGTCCGACTGAACCACCGTCGTCACGAACCCTGAGTTAAAGACGCGCCAACCTGTCCGCATAACAACTCGTGACTCCGAAGGATCGAGGAGTCTTCCGCGAAGCGGCGGTGCATCAGCGCGCTGTGTCCTGGTGGAAATCCGCTTCGCGGAAGCCTCTTCGCCCACCAAGATCCAGAACGTGCTTATCCGGCTATCCATCCGGCGTGCAATTCTTCCGTCACCGATCGTCCATTGATCCCGGGTGCGCGCAGGCCCCGGAGAATCACCACCGGGGCCTGCACACTGGAGTCTTTGGGCTCGTTAGTCCATGACGGTCAGGTCGCGGTTCGCCTCGTTGAAGCGCACGCCACCCTCTTCGGTGCAGTAGACGATGTCCTCGATCCGGACGCCGAACTTGCCTTCGAGGTAGATGCCCGGCTCGTCGCTGAAGACCATGCCGACTTCGAGCGGCAGGGTGTTGCCTTCGACCATGTAGGGCTCTTCGTGGCCGTCGAGGCCGAGCCCGTGACCGGTGCGGTGAATGAACGCTTCGCCGTACCCGGCGTCGCTGATCACCTTGCGGGCGGCGCGATCGATCTCCTGGCAGGCAACGCCCGGCTTGATCGCTTCGAACGCGGCCTGATTGGCCTGCTTCACGATCTCGTAGACGCGCCGGAATTCCTCGGTCGGCTCACCGACGAAGACGGTGCGGGTGATGTCGCTCTTGTAGCCCTTCCAGGAGGAGCCCCAGTCGAACACGATCGCATCGCCTTGCTGAATGACGCGATCGCCGGTGTGGTGGTGCGGTGAGGCGGAGTTCGGACCGCTGGCGGCGATGCCGCCCTTCCACGCCAGACCCTGCTGCTCCATGTACTCACCGAGCTTGCGCGCGGCTTCGGATTCAGTCAGGCCGGTGATGCGGGCGCCTTCGACGAAGGCGGTCCAGGCGGCATCGGTGCGGCGACCCACTTCGGTGAGGGCTTCGATCTCATCGGCGTCCTTGGTCATGCGGAGCGTGCGCATCACCTCGTTGCCAGTCTCCCACTTGGCGCCCGGCACGTGATTCTGGAGCCGGAGCAGGAACGACGCCCAGAGGTTGTTGGCGACGCCGACGGTCTTGCCGGTGGCATCGCCGATGAATTCGGCGACCTTATGCGTCGGGGTTTCGGTTTCGGTCCAGGTGATGGTCGGCGCCAGTGATTCACGTCCGGCGTAGAGCGGGGCTTCGAGCACCGGCACGACCATGGCGGTCTCGCCGTTCTTGCCGATGATGAGCAGGTTCAGCCGTTCGCTGACGTGCGCGTCGTAGCCGGTCAGGTAGAAGAGATCGGAGGACGGGCCGACGACCAGGTAGTCGAGCCCTTCCTGCGCCATGACTTCCCGGGCGCGGGCGATGCGGGCGGCGTACGTTGCGAGATTCTCGACGGTGGCCATCTCGATCCTTTCACACATAAAGAACGGAACGGGCGACGCCGGACCTGGTTGACCGAGGGCCCGAACACCCGCAAACTGCCGATAGTATAGGAGACCGATTCGATCGAACCCGAAAGGTAGCTGATGCTCGCTGTGCGTCCCCCCAAATCGCCGCAAGACCCGGCCGTGATCATGATCACCTCCCCGCTCGAAGCGGAGCACGTGGCGGCGATCGCGGCGGTCGATCCGGCGAGAACCCGCGTCATCTACCGGCCCGATCTCCTGCCGCCGCTGCGATACGTGTGCGATCACACCGGCCTCGAAGGCTGGCGGAGGAGCGCGGCCGGTGAAACTGAGTGGCGGGAACTACTGGCTCAGGCTGACGTGCTTTGGGACTTCTACATTCCCCCGGCGGGCGAGACCGAACCCGGCGAAGCGGACGTGCTCCACGATTACCAGACCGCGCCGGGAACCGGGCCGCTCGATCTTTCCCCCCGTCTCGCCTGGGTGCAGACGACTTCGGCGGGGGTCGGCCAGATGGTGCGGCAACTGGGACTCGCCCAACCCGATCCGATCGTCACCACCGCCAGCGGCGTGCACAGGGGCCCGTTGGCCGAGTTCGTCTTCGCCGCCCTCCTCTACCACGTCAAGCAATTCGCGCACCTGAACGAGCAGAAGGGCCGCCACCACTGGCAGCGGCTCGCCACCGGCGACCTGGCCGGCTTGAATCTGGCCGTGATCGGGCCGGGCCGGATCGGCGCCGAGGTAATCCGGATCGCGAACGCCTTCGGCATGAATACCGGGGCGATGGGCCGGAGCGATAGGCCGGGCCGCGCCGAGGAACTTGGTGTCGAGCGTCTGGTTGGGCGCGAGAACCTGCATGACCTGCTCGCCTGGGCCGACTGCGTGGTGCTCTCGACGCCGCACACCGATGAAACCGAGCAACTCCTCGATAGCTCCGGGATCGCGGCCATGAAACCGGGCGCGGTGCTGATCAACATTGCGCGCGGCCTGGTCGTCGATGAAGCCGCCATGATCGAAGCGCTGCGTTCGGGCCAGATCGGGTTCGCGGCGCTCGATGTCGTGACGAAGGAACCGCTCGATCCGGCCTCGCCGCTTTGGGACCTGCCGAATGTGCTGATCTCACCCCACTCCGCCAGCACCGCTTACCGCGAGAACGAGCGTATCCTCGAAATCTTCATCCACAACCTGCGCTGCTACCTCGATGGCCGCACTGATGAGATGACGCCGGTGCTCGACAAACAGCGGCTCTACTAGGCCGGGTTGGATCGAGCGCCCATCCCGACGCCTCCTCGACCCTCTACGACGTGTTACGTTTCGTGCCTGACGACGGCAACCGCCGGGTTGCCGTTGTTGGCGTTTCCGTCAGCGCGTCCCGAAACAGTTTGTGAACGCGTAACGTCCAGGGTTCAGGAGCAGCACATCCGTGGCGACCAACCAGCCAGCTATCGCCTCCATCGTCAGTTTTGCCGTCGATATCGATGGAGTGTTGACCGAACACCCGCGACCGCTGGCGATCGCCGCCAATGAGAAATTCGGGGTTGATTACCC
>JADLGF010000018.1 GCA_020849415.1 Thermomicrobiales bacterium | reverse complement strand
CTCTGCGAGTTCTTCGGGGTGAAAACGGCCTGGCACGGACCGGGCGATGCCTCGCCGGTCGCGCACGCCGCCAATCTGGCGCTCGATCTCGCCTGCTACAACTTCGGCATCCAGGAGAGCTACCTCTTCCCGGAGAACACGCAGGCGGTCTTCCCCGGCTGTCCGGAGATTCGCGACGGCATGATGTGGAGCAACGATCAGCCGGGGCTCGGCATCGATATCGACGAAAAGCTGGCCGCGAAATTCCCCTTCCCGGAGGCGGCCTTCAACGGCGCCTGGCCGGCGGTACGCCAGCCGGACGGGACGGTGATTCGGCCGTAAGGCCGACGGTTCCGAGTTCCGGGTTCTGCGTTCGGGGTTCGGGGTTCGGAATATCTGCGCTGGTCTTGTGCATCTTGTGTGGCGCTGGCGCATAATGGACATAACCAATTCCATTATGCGACGGATGGCGCGTGCAAGGAGACAGGGCATGTACGGAACGATCGGGAAACTCCGGGCGTTGCCGGGGAAGCAGGCGGAGATCGGGGCGATCCTGGGGACGCGGGCGGGTGAAATTCCCGGACTGCGGTTCGAGTATCTTTTCCAGAGCGATGCCGATCCCCAGAATCTCACCCTGGTGGTGGGATTCGACAGCGAAGCCGCATACCACGCGAACGCGAGCAGCCAGTCGCAGCACGATTCGTACCTCGCCTGGCGGGAACTCCTCGAAGCCGATCCCGAGTGGAGCGACGGCGAGATCGTGCAGTCGAGAACCATCTAGGTTCGGGGGCCGCGGTTCCGAGTTCCGGGTTCCGCGTACGGGGTCCGGGCGAATGGCTGATGCGGATCGCCCATGGTTTTGAACCCTCGGAGACAGCACATCAAGCGCTCCAGGCTCCACGCACCATTCGCGGAACCCGGAACCCGGAACCCGGAACCCGGAACCCGGAACTCCGTACGCGGAACGAGGAACCACGTATGACCCATCTCGCCGGCTACTAGCCACTACTCGAACACCAACGCGCGGGTGAGTAGTGGGATCGGGCGCGATCCGCCCCTCCCGATTCCGGTGAGGTTCCGTTCAGCATGTCTTCCAACGCTCGATCCGGGTGGCGCACGCGCCGCTCGGATTTCGACTGGCTCTGGGGCGCGCACTCCGCCTCGATCTTCGGTTCGTATCTCTCCGTGGTGGCGATTCCGCTGCTGGCGATCGCGAAACTCGATGCCGACGCCTTCGATCTGAGCCTGCTCACGGCGGCGAATCTTGCGCCCTACCTCGTGGCGGGGCTGTTCGTCGGCGTCTGGGTCGATCGGGTGCGCAAACGGCCGTTGCTGATGCTGGCTGATCTGGTGCGGGCGGCCTGTCTCTTCGCGATTCCGTTGCTGGTCTGGGCCGGGGAACTCACCCTGACCAGATTGCTCATCCTGACCGTCATCCAGGGCACGCTGACGGTGGTGTTCAACGTCACCGACACCTCGTTCCTGCCCGCGATCGTGCCACGCCCCGAATTGCCGCAGGCGAACGCCCGGCTGGCGCTCTCCACCGCCGTCGCCCGCGTCGGTGGACCCGCCGCAGCCGGCGGAATCATCGCGCTCCTCTCCGCGCCGATCGCCCTGGTGCTCAACGGAGTCACCTACCTCGTCTCGGGCGCGATGATCGGGAAGATCGGCAACGAGGGCGCGCCCGAACCGCACATCGATCACCCACCGGTGCTCCGCTCGCTCGGTGATGGCTACCGGACACTGCGCGGCAACGCCATCCTCTTCGCGCTCGTCCTGTCGGCGGGGTTGACCTCCATGTTCGGGATCGCGTTCCAGACCCTGCTGGTGATCTTCCTCGTTGAGCGGTTCGATATGAGCGCGGCGGCGATCGGCCTCCTGCTCGCGACCGGTGGCGCCGGCGCGGTGTGCGGATCGCTCCTCTCCGGGCGGATGGTGCACGAGTTCGGCATCGGCCGGGCGATCGTACGCGCGCAGCTACGTTTCGGCCTGGCGGGGTTAATCTTTCCGCTGGCGCTGATCGTGCCGGCCGATCTTGCGCCGGCGGTGATGGCGTTTTCGCTCTTCGTGCAGCTCGCCTTCAACACGGTGCGGGAGGTCAACGGCGCGGCGCTTTCGCAGGCGGTCATTCCCGCGCGCGTGCTGGGACGCACGCAATCAACCTCGTTGGTCGGGATCAAGGCGTTCGAGGTGGCGGGCAGCCTGGCGGCGGGCGGACTGGCGCTGGTGGTGGGCACGTCCACAGCGATCGTGCTGGCGGAGATCGGCATGCTGCTGGCGATCGCCCCGATGCTTGGTGGGCGCATCGCGGCGGTCACCTCCCTCGCCGAGATCGAGGCGAGATAACCGTAGCCGCCGGATGGCGCGCGAGCGTCGCCGGCGGCTACCATCTGGTCGGAAGAACCGTCCGATTCCCGAGTGAGGCTAAGCCGACGATGAGCACCGCGAACGATCCGAAACAAACCCTGGAACTGCTGCGCAAGCGGGTACTCGATCTGCACAAGGCGTTGCTGGCGGTCGAGCGATCGCGCTACGAGGCGATCCACGGGCGGATCGAAAGCAACTACCAGTTCTGGGGGCTGCTCACGTCTGATCCGGAGTTCGCCTGGCTCGGCTCGCTCACCACCTACATCGTCGAACTCGAGGAACGGCTCGATGACAAGGAGCATCCGGTCACCGCGGCCGATGTCGAGCAATTCGGCGGTTACCTGCGCCAACTCACCACCTCACCGGAGCGCAACCCGGAATTCAGTTTCCGCTATACGGAAGCCCTGCAGAAGGACGCCGGTCTCCTGATCGCCCACAACGTCACGATGTCGACGGTACCGAAGCCGAAACCCGATCCCGATCGTCAGGCCTGACGCTGAACCTCGCCCTGAAAACATGGCTCCAAATGGCTATACTGCTGCGGGTTCACGTAGGGATAGCTGACTGGCCGATCGGGGCAGGCTCGATGGTGGCTGGTTTGTTCTACAGACGGGAGTGAGTATGGACGGACAACAGTTCGATCGCATAGCGCGCGCGTTAGGTTCCGGCAGATCACGGCGATCCGTGGTGAAGGGTCTCGCCGCCGGCCTCTTCGGGGTGGTCGCCGGAAGCCGGGCAATCGCTCCGGCGAGCGCGGGAGGCTGTCATTCTCCTGGTGCGCGGTGCGGGCCTGACACCGTCTACGGTTCTTGGTGCTGCGAGAGTACCTGTTTGCATGGAGCTAACGGAAACGTTTGCACTCCGTACGGCGCTTGCGCGGCTGTTACCGAGAGCTGTAGCCAGACCCAGTGTTGTGGCGGCCTGATTTGCAATGAGAATCAGCAGTGCCAGACCCCCGGCGCGACGTGTGGCGCGGTCGGTGAAGCCTGCGGTGAACTCGGATGCTGCGGCGATCTGGTTTGCGATAACGGCATCTGCGAGGAGCCCGCTGTCCAATGCTCGTCGTTCGGCGAACCATGCGCCGAAGCGCCGTGCTGCGGCCATCTGGTTTGCAATTCGACCTCACAGACGTGCGAGATGCCGCCGCCGGAGTGCATCGTCGCGGGTGAACTGTGCGACGAGACCGCCGACTGCTGCGAGGGACTTATTTGCTACGAAGAAGGGTTTTGCGCGCCGCCGCCGCCGACCTGCGCGCCGGAAGGCATGCCGTGCGTGGAACTCCCGTGTTGTGCCGATTTGGTCTGCTCCGACACCGGAATCTGCGGCCCGGCGCCGGTCGATCCGGGTGAGCCCCCAGCGCCGCCGCCCGCCCCGCCGGTGACCCAGCTGCCGGATACGGGCGCGGGCCGGAACGGCCAGGGCGCGGAGTGGCTGATCCCGACCGCGCTCGGCGCGGCCGCCGCCGCGATCGCGGCCCGCAAGTTGCGCGAAAGCGCCGGCGAGCCGAACGGCGATCTTAGCTAATTGCGAAGACGCACCTGAAGCGGGGCCGGGAGGTCAGCCTCCCGGCCCCGCGGTGTGCGCAAACGATAGTTACAATGGTCTGTCACGCACCGTAGCCCTGGAGTGGAATGACCTTCCAGGCCCTATGCCTCGTTTGTTTGGTCGAACAGCCGGCTCCTTCTGACCCTCGATCCGTGCTCCACCAAATCGCACACGATTGTGGGCCCCACTATCGTGATCGCCTCGATGTGCCCATCCAGGCCGATGGACACGCCGGCGCTCATACGTCAGCGCGCATTGACATTGACTCCGGATTTAGGTAACCTGAATGTCAGCCGATATTGACGCTCTCCAGGAACGAGCTGCATGACCACCGATATCGACATCGCATTGGAGGCGCTGGGTGATGCCACCCGCCGGCGGATCATCAGCCGGTTGGCGGCGGGTGAGCTCGATGTCACGGCGCTCGCCGACGGGATGCCGGTGGGGCGGACCGCCATCTCGATGCACCTGAAGGTGCTGCGCGAGGCAGGGCTGGTCAGCGATCGCGCCATCGGCACACGCCGGCT
>JADLGF010000017.1 GCA_020849415.1 Thermomicrobiales bacterium | reverse complement strand
GCCCGGCTGCCGATCCGCACCTTCGTCACCGAATCGAGCGACGCCCTGCTACGCGAGGTGATCCTGCGCGAACTCGATCGCGGCGGACAGGTCTTCGTCGTGCACAATCGCGTGCAATCGATCGACCGCCTCGCCACCAATCTCCGCCACCTGGTACCGGAAGCGACCTTCGGTGTCGGCCACGGCCAGATGGACGAGGAGGTGCTGGAGCAGCTGATCCTCTCCTTCGTGCGCAAGGAATTCGACGTGCTGGTTGCGACGACGATCATCGAATCGGGCGTCGATATCGCCAACGTCAACACGATCATCATCGATAACGCCGATACGCTGGGCCTGACGCAGCTCTACCAGCTGCGCGGCCGGGTCGGTCGCGGCACCCGTCGCGCCTACGCCTACCTGATCTACCGGCCGAAGAAGCCACTCAGTCTTGAAGCCCAGGAACGGCTGGAAGCGATTCAGGAGGCGACCGAACTCGGCGCCGGGATGCAGGTCGCCATGCGGGACATGGAAATCCGCGGCGCCGGCAACATCCTCGGCGCGGAACAGAGCGGGCACATCGGCGCCATCGGCTACGACCTCTACATCCGGCTGCTCGCCCAGGCCGTCGAGGAGATCAAGCGGGGCGAACCGATCGCCGACAAGCAGATCGTCACGCTCGATCTGCCGCTGACCGCATTGATTCCGGAGCAGTACATCGCCGACGCCGAGCTCCGCCTCGCCACCTACCGGCGCGTTGCTGATGTCGCCTCACTGCGCGAAGTGGAGGAAATGCGCGCCGAACTGGCCGACCGCTTCGGCGACATCCCCGAAGAGGTCGAGCACCTCTTCGCGCTGATCCAGCTCCGGCTGCGTTGCGAGCAGCTCGGCATCGAATCGGTGGTGGAGCGGGAGCGGGAGATCGTGCTGAGGCCGGTCGAAACCCGTGCCATCGATCGCGGCCGCCTCGAACGGGAACTCGGCAGCGCAATTAAGTTCACCCCGAACCTGATCCGAATCCGGGTCGTCGATCTCCGCCGCCCCTGGCAACAGGCCCTCGACCTGGTCCTCGACGCCATCGAAGCGTCGTTGGTGAGGTCATCCCGGAGCGCCTGAACGTCGTCGCAGACCCAGGGTCCGTAGGGGAGGGTTTTATGCCCTCCCGGTCGCCCGTAGGCGACAAGCGCCCGACGCGAACGCCTGCTTTCACGCGGAAAATCGTCCCTACGAACGGCGCTTCTCGCCCTCCGGGCGAGCGGGAGGGCACAAGACCCTCCCCTACGGGCTTTGTGATCAACAGACACCGTGCAGACCTAAATTACCGGCGGGATTCGGCGAGTTTGGCGTTCATGATTTCGATGGCGCGTTCGACCTCGGGACGGTCGATCACCTCGGTGAAGCCGAACGAGCGGTACATCGCCACCGCCCGCCAACTCCAGGTCTGGGTCGAGAGGTACGCCTTGCGGTGCTCGCGCGCCAGCTGCCGCAGCACGGTCGCGAGCAGCGGTTTGGCCAGCCCCCGCCCCTGATGCTCCGGCACGACCGCCACCCAATGCACCTGACCGATCCGCTCCCCTTCGAAATCACCGTACCAGGCCGTTGTGGTCCCGACCGGGCCCTGATCGACGTGTTCGAGGAAGTACATCGTCTCCGGCAGCCAGTCGTACTCAGCCCGGAAATAGCGGTCGAACGCCGCGTACCCCGGCCCGCGTTCAAAAAACTCGCCGGCACGCATCTCGATATCGACCCAGAGGTGCTCCTCACCGACCCGGTAGTTCCGAATCGAATACCCTTCCGGCAATTCGAACTTGGGAACCGCGCCGAGCGACCGGTTCACCATCGTGAAATCGATGTACTCAACGCTGCGGTCCATCAGTTCGCCCTCAGGTAGGCCAGCGTCGCGCCGTCGCCGCCTTCATTGGCCGGCGCCGAGACCTGCCGCTCAACGATCGGACTCGTCCGCAGCAATTCCCGCACCACCGTGCGCAGCGCGCCGGTACCCTTGCCATGGATGATCCGCACCATCGGCAGACCGCCCCGGTAGGCTTCGTGCAGGTACGATTCGAGAATGCCGTCGATCTCGGCCGCGCGGTTGCCGCGAATGTCGATCTCCATCGGCACGTAGGGCAACGGCGCCACCGCTACCCGCACCTGCTCCTGGCGTTCATCCCTGGCTCGTCCAAGCCGGCGCAACCCGCTCAGCGGCTGGCGCATCTTGAGGGCGCCGAACTGAACGTCCGCCTCGTCCCCGATCACCTGCACCACTTCGCCCTGTTCCCCGAGTGATTCGATCAGCACCTTGTCGCCGACGCTGATCCGCTTTGGCGCCTGATTCGGTGGCGGTGGCGGCGGGGCACTCTTGCGCTTGAGTTCTTTCGCAATCGCCGCGGCCCGATCGACCTCCTGCTGCCGCTGTTCGACGTGGGTGCGGGTGGCCCCGATCATCTCGCGGTCGCGTTGCAGGCGGCGGAGAGTGTCACGAATCTCGCCGAGTTCGACCTCTGCCTCGGCCAGGGCTTCGGCGCGCGCTTCCCGGCGCATCGCCGCCGCCTCGCGCCGTTCCTGTTCAATCTCGGCCCGAAGCCGTTCGATCTCCGCCCGTTCGACGCGTGCCGCTTCGACGGCCGCCTCGGCCTCAGTCTTGCGCTTGCGGATGTCCTGCAGCAGCGTATCGACCCGGATCTCGTCCGGATCGACCATGCCAGACGCCTCGTCCAGGATCGCGCGCGGCATGCCGAGCCGCTTCGCGATCGCCAGCGCGTTCGAGCGCCCCGGCACGCCGATCATCAGGCGGTAGGTCGGCGCCAGCGTTTTGACATCGAATTCGACGCTGGCGTTCTCCACCCCCGGCGTGGCGTAGGCGAACGCCTTGACCTCCGAGTAGTGGGTGGTGCCGATCACCAGCGGCCCGGTCTTCAGCAGCGACGAGATGATCGCCCGGGCGAGCGCCGAACCCTCCTGGGGATCGGTACCGGCGCCAAGCTCATCGAGCAGCACCAGGCTGTCGGAACTGACGTGCCGCAGCATCTGGACCACCGTTTTCATGTGGCCGGAGAAGGTCGAGAGATTCTGGGCGATGCTCTGCTCGTCGCCGATATCGACGAAGACAGCCGGGAAAACGCTGACGATCGAGCCGTCATCGGCCGGAATGTAGAGGCCCGCCTGCGCCATCAGGGTCAGCAGGCCGACCGTTTTCAGCGCCACCGTTTTACCGCCGGTGTTCGGACCGGTGATCAGCAGCACCCGGTAACCCGAACCGAGTTCGATCGTGGTCGGCACCACCGTTTCGGGATCGAGCAGCGGGTGCCGCGCTTTCTTCAGGTCGATCCGGTGAGTGAGATGGCCGTCCCGGTCCCGGTTGACCCCCTTCCAGAGTTGGGGGCGGGTCGCTTTCATGCGGAACGCCAGTCGCGCTTTCGCCATCGCCAGATCGATCGCGGCGGCGGCATCAACCGACAGCTGGAGCGCCTCGCCGGCCAGCGCGACATCGTCACTGAGCGCATCGAGAATCCGGTCGATCTCGTGCTGCTCCTCGAGTTGCGCCTCGCGCCATTTGTTGTTCAGTTCCACGATCGCCAGCGGCTCGATGAAGAGCGTCTGCCCGCTGGCCGAGGTGTCGTGCACTACGCCGGGAATCGAGGCGCGGGCATCGGAGCGGACCGGAATGACGTAGCGACCGTCGCGCATCGTGATCAGCGCGTCCTGCAGCGCCCCGCCCGATTTGGCCGAGGTCAGGTACGAGTTGAGCCGATCCATCAGGCGACTGTGCTGCACGCGAATCTCGCGCCGGATGCGGCCAAGTTCCGCCGAGGCGGTATCGAGCACATCGCCGCGGGCGTTGATCGAGCGGGCGATGTCGGTTTCGAGATTGTGTTGCTCGGCCAGGTGAATCGCGAAATCGCTCAATCCCGGAAAGCGGGTTTCAACCCCCGGAATCCGGAAGAACGAGCGCTTCAGCTGCCGCGCCGCCTGAATCGTGTCGAGCACCAGCAGCAGATCGGGCGGCTGCAATCGCCCGCCCTTGACCGCCCGGCCGACGATCTCACGGATATCGCGAGCGCCGCCGATCGTGAGATCGGGGAAGTTGGTGATCAGTTCAACCGCTTCGTCGGTGATCGACAGCAGGTATTCGACCTGGGTCGCCTCGCCGCTCGGCCCGGTTTCGAGCGCGCGTTCCGCGGCGACGGAAAAGTGACAGGCCTCGGCCAGCTGCCGGATCACCTCGGGGAATTCGAGCTTGCGCAGGACCGCTTCGTGCAGGGATGGTTGGTGGGTCTCCATTGGCCCGGTTTTGCCTTTCAGGGAAGTTGACTGCAATGTAACGTGGCCGGTTCCGCCCACCTCTCCGTGAGCGGGACAAAACCCGGCAATTCAGTTTACGACGGCCAGTCAAATCACCGTTCCACCGTCGATCGTACGGGCCAACGCGCGGGGAGACTTCACGAACCGCCGGTGACCGCTTGACACGAACACGTGTTCAGTTGTACATTTGTTCCAATATTCGAGCGAACGGCCGTCTCAGCGCGAGCCGGACAGTCCGTTTGGGGGTGACTCAGGTGAAAGAACTTTCGGATCGCCAAACGGCGATTCTCGACTTTATCGATGGTTTTCTCAACGAGAACGACTATCCCCCCACGATCCGCGATATCCAGAACGCGCTCGGCATTTCCTCGACCAGTGTGGTTGATTACAACCTGAACGTGCTCGAGCAGCGCAACTACATCCGGCGCAACCGGAACATTTCCCGCGGGATCGAGGTCACGCACCGGCCGAACCGGAGCGGCATCGTCTCCGTGCCGGTGATCGGCCAGATCGCCGCCGGTTTGCCGATTCCCGCCCCCGATGACATGCAGACCGCCGATTGGGAGACGATCGATCTCAGTACCACCCTGCTCCCCAACGGCTCGGGCGATGTGTTCGCGCTGCGCGTCAAGGGCCTGTCGATGATCGATGCCCACATCGATGACGGTGACATCGTGGTGCTCAAGAAGCAGGCGCACTGCAACAACGGCGATACCGTTGCGGTCTGGTTGCGGGACGAGAAGGAAACCACCCTCAAGAAGTTCTTCCTCGAGGGGAATCGGGTGCGGCTGCAGCCGGCCAATTCCACCATGGAGCCGATCTACGCCTCACCGGAGAACGTCGAGGTGCAGGGCAAGCTCGTCACCGTCGTCCGCTCCTACAACTGATCCGACTTCGTCCGAAGTCCCGCGCCGCATCCCCCCGGCGCGGGACTTTTTGATTGATCGACATCTGCGTCGCGAAGAAGAGACCGCCCGTGTAGGGGAGGGTCTTGTGCCCTCCCGTCGCGCAAAGCGCGACCACCTCCTTCCGTCACAACCGATTTGCCGATGGTACCGCCCCGAATCGCAACGAGTGTCCGGCCTTACGGCCGGCGGGAGGGCACAAGACCCTCCCCTACACGGGTTGTCTGTCTCCTTCTGTGTGTGCCAAGGTCGTTGTTACCCGCCTTGACGGAGCATCCAGCGTGGTGGACAGCCTGTATTCCGGAAGTCCGGTGGGCCGCACTGCGTACGAACGCCGCGCCGTTGCTATACTGGACGGGATTTCCGAACCGGTTTCGCTCAACGAGGAGACAACCATGAACATCGGTCAGGCATTTTCGTTCACCTTCCAGGACCCCGCCTGGATACGCAAGATTCTCATTCTCGCCGTACTCTTCTTCATTCCGATCATCGGCTGGCTCATCATCGGCGGCTATCTGCTTCGCTTGCTTCGCAATGTGATCAACGGCGATCCGCAACCGCTCCCCGAGTGGGATGACTGGGGCGGCGATATCGCCGGCGGACTCAAGGCGCTCGTCGTCGGTTTCATCTGGGGCATTCCGCTCTGGATCATCACCGGCGTCCTGAACTCGGGCGATTCCTTCCTCCTTTCGCTGATCTCGTCCCTCGTGTCGATCGTCTACGGTACGATTCAACTCAGCGCGATGGGCGATCTCGCCCGCAACGGCAACATCGCCGACGCCCTGAACGCCCGGCCGCTGCAGCGCGTGCTCAACAACTTCTCGATCTGGCTCGTCTACATCGTCGGCGCCTTCATCTTCGCCCTCTTCTCGCTTGTCGGCCTGATCGGGCTCGTCATCGGCATCGTCTTCACCCTCGCGATCGCGCTCAGCGCCACCATGCATCTCGGTGGTCAGGCGTACCGCCTCTCCGAGGGTCAGGCCGCGCCGGTCGCCGCTCGCTTCTGATTTCCGCTTCGTCCGCGCAACGCCCGCCCTCGCCGCCGCGCGACGGCGGGCGTTCGTATCGCTAGAATGATGAGGATGCGTCGCGTGCCCGACGTCATCCGCTGACGACTCCAGGAGTAACCCCGTGGAGAGCACGTTCCTCACCGGGCTCGGTCTTGCAGGACCCGCCGGTCTGAACGCCTACATTCCCCTGTTGGTGCTCGCGATCGCCGATCGCGCCACCAGCCGGATCGATCTCGAGCAGCCGTACGATTTCATCAGCTCCACCTGGGGCATCCTGATCCTGCTTGCGCTGCTCACGTTCGAGATCATCGTCGACAAGATTCCCGGCCTCGATCACGCCAACGATTTGCTGCAATCGGTGGTTCGGCCGGCGGCCGGCGCGGTGCTGTTGATGGCAGTCACCAACGAGCAGGGCGTGATCAACCCCGTCGTGGCGATGCTGCTCGGCCTCGGCGCCGCCGGCGGCGTGCACGCGGTCAAAACGGTCTCCAGGCCGGCGGTCACCGTTTCCACCGGCGGCGCGGGGAACCCGATCGTCTCCCTGATCGAGGATGGCGTCGCCCTCTTCGTTTCGATCATGGCGATCCTGCTGCCGATCCTGGCGGTGATTTCCTTTGTACTCCTCGCCATCTTCGTTTACTGGTCCTACTCCCGCGTCCGGCGTTTGCTCCGCCGCAGCGGGCCGCCGGGGTCGCCGACTCCAACCGGTGCATAACGCAACGCCACAAAGTTGCGCCGTATCGACTCAAGGTGTAGAATTACACCGACATAATTGGGATCGAAGGGAGCGCAATGGCTGCGGTTCAATTCAAGGACTACTACAAGACACTGGGGATCGATCGGAACGCGACCGACAAGGAGATTCGTGCTGCCTACCTGAAACTGGCGCGGCAGTATCACCCGGACAAAAACCAGGGCGATCTCAAGGCTGAGGAACGATTCAAGGAGATCAACGAGGCGAACGAGGTGCTCTCGGACGCCGACAAGCGGAAGATGTACGACCGCTTCGGCGAGGACTGGCAGCGTTATCGCGATGCCGGCTACACCGGTGATGAACCGGCGGGCCGCACCACCACCGGCGGCGCCCAGCCCGATTTCGGCCAGTGGTTCACCGGGCAAACCGGCGGCCCCCGTTTCGATTTCGAGGAAACGGCCGGCGCGGACGGCTTCTCCGATTTTTTCAAGACGGTCTTCGGACGGAGCGGTTACGCCAGCGGACGCCAGGCGCGTCGCCGCGGCGATGATCTCGAAACAAACGTCACCCTCAGTTTCGATGAGGCCTACCGGGGCACGACCCGCGGGGTCAACATCACCCATCACGAAACCTGCCCGACCTGCGGCGGCTCCGGGTTCGCGCGGGAAGCGCCCTGCCCCACCTGCGATACCGCCGGCACCGTGCCGAAGCGGAGCACGATCGAGGTGCGGATTCCGGCCGGTATCGCCACCGGCCAGAGTGTGCGCGTGGCCGGCAAGGGCGAAGCCGGCATCAACGGCGGCCCGAACGGCGATGTCTACCTGCGGGTGACCGTGAAGGACGATCCGCGCTTCGAACGTCAGGGCGACGATCTCAAAACCGAGTTCTCGGTGCCCCTCTACACCGCCATTCTCGGCGGCGAGGTGGTGGTCCCGACCCCCGGTGGTCGCGTCGCGCTGACCGTTCCGCCCGAAACCTCGTCCGGCAAGACCTTCCGCCTGCGCGGCAAGGGAATGCCCAAACGCGGCAAATCGGGCGAATTCGGCGATCTCCTGGCCAAAGCAACCGTCGCCCTGCCCTCGAAGCTGAGCGAGCAGGAACGGGAACTCTTCGAAAAGCTGCGGGGTCTTCGCCCCGGCGCCTGACCGGTGATCCTGAAATCCCGATTCGCGCTATAGTCTTGGCGGCCCTTTACCGCCCTTCTTTCGCGTGGGCGACGATCGGCCATTGAATCAATCGCACGAACCGGGAGACAAGAGCGCCGATGCCGGCAACGATCATCATGGGTGGACAGTGGGGCGATGAGGGCAAGGGCAAGCTGACCGATGCGTTGGCCGGCCAGAGTCACCTCGTGGTCCGGGCCAACGGCGGCAGCAACGCCGGCCACACGGTCGTCACATCGGCCGGCACCTTCAAGCTCCACCTCGTTCCCTCCGGCATTCTGAATCCCGAGTGCGTTTCGGTGGTTGGGCCGGGAGTTGTGGTCGATCCGCCGTCGCTGGTCCGCGAACTGGTCGCGCTCCAGG
>JADLGF010000016.1 GCA_020849415.1 Thermomicrobiales bacterium | reverse complement strand
GCGTCACCAACCGCTGCCGCATCGTGGTCAGTTCGATGTAGAGCCGGAGATCGGGCAAGTAGAAATCGGGGGTGAAGAGTTCCGTCGGGCGGCCATCCGCACCCCACTCGAGCGGGAAGCTCGTCGGTTCGTACGACCAGCGGATGCGGTAGTAATGAAGGATCGAGGCGAAATCACGGTCCGCCGGGTGGGCGAAGTCCCCCTCTTCCGGCGGCTTCACGTAGCGCCAGAGCGCCGGGAACGCCTGCTGCACCGGCGCCGATTCGCTGTCGGGTTCCACGGTGGGATCGGTTTCGAGGTTGTCGTTCAAACCCGTCCCACCATTCCAGAGGGCATCGCCTGAGCATGCGCGCGGCAAAGCCCGGCCGCCGGTGCGAGCGGGAGGGAACCGATCGGCGGTCGATCAGCGCGGGCTCACCGAATGGTACCCACCGGATCGCCGCGTGACTATGGGGAACGGCCTTACCACAACTGCAGCTCCGCGGATTCCAAACCGGCCATCGCCTCGACCGGGAATTCCGATTCGTGCGGGGTGACGATCGAGAGGTGGGTCATCGTCGTGCCGGGCAATGCGCCGTGCCAGTGCAGATCGCCGGCCGGGATCACGATGACATCACCTTCGCCGACTTCGCGCGTTTCATACTCAGTGGCGATGACGCCGTGTCCGGCAGTGATCACCAGCACCTGATCGCAGGTGTGCCGGTGCGGCAGATTGCGCGCACCGTCACGAAAGGTGACCGAGGTCACGCGCAGATTGACGGCGTCGACCTCGCCGACGAGTTCCTGGTTGGCAACTTCGCCCTGGACGACCGGAGTGGAGAATACGATCGCGGAGGCCGGATCGTGCTTGATCAGTTTCATGAACCCAATGCTTGCCTGAATGTGAACCTCGCCGCGCCCGCGACGGACAGAGGCGAATGATACGCAACGTCAACCGATTTGACATCCCGGAACGAACATTGCGCCGCTTTCCCGGCCGGCGCCCGCTGACGCCAGAGGAGGATTCGATCATCCTCGGTGACGATGATGACGACATCGATGTAACGCTGCCGGCCGATCTTTGGTTCCGCGACCGGCGGGCGCGAGGACAGTCCGCGTCGTTCCGGCTACCATGCCGCCACGCGTGACACCGGCGCGGTCGCAACAAATCAGCCGTTATACGGGGGAAACGATGCCCGCGAAGCGTTCATCGACGTTCGATCTGATCAAGACCCTGACCGAGCTGCCCGGCCCCGTCGGGTTCGAAACCGCGGTGCAGGATCACATCGCCGCGCACTGGGGCGGTTTCGCGCAGGAAGTCCGGCGCACGCGGGTCGATAATGTGCTCGCGAAAGTCGGCGGCAAGGGCGAACGGCTGGTGATCGTGGCGCACGCCGATGAACTCTGCTGGATCGTGCGCTCGATCAGCGACGAAGGCTTCCTCCACATCGGCCCCTTCTACCGAGATCTCGTCGGCCGCCCGACGAAGAACACGATTCCGCTCAACCAACCGGCCCTGGTGGTCACCTCCACCGGCACGGTCGAGGGTATCTTCGCCACCGCCAGCGGTCACGTCGTCTCCCCGACCCAGCGCGCGCAAACCACATGGGAATGGACTGACTGGTTCATCGATCTCGGCATCACATCGAAAGCCGAAGTCGAGGCGCTGGGCATTCACCCCGGATGCAAGGTGCTCTGGAACCCGGAAACGCGCCGGCTCGGCGCGAACCTGATCACCGGCAAGGCGATGGACGATCGCGTCGCCATGGCCATCGCCACCCTCACCGGAGAGCGCCTGGCGGAGCGGAGCGATCTCCGTTTCGAGGTCTGGCTCGCCTCCACCATCCAGGAGGAGAACGGGCTGATCGGCGCCGCCAGCATCACCGACGATCTCCGTGCCGACCGCTCGATCGCGCTCGATGTCGGGCTCACCGGTGACGTGCCGGGGGTCGACGCCCGCATGTTCCCCGGGCGCATGGGCGAGGGTCCGATCGTGGTCTACAACGACTTCTCTGTTCACTACGATTGGGCCTTCTCCGAAGAGCTGGTGCGAACCGCCCGCGCCAACGACATCCCGGTGCAGGAGGCGGCGTTCGCCAACTACGGCAGCGACGGTTCGGAGATGATCAAGCGCGGCGTGAAGTCGGCCTTGGTCACCTACCCCACGCGCTACACGCACTCCCCGATCGAAACGGTCGACGAGCGCGACGTCGAAGCCTGCGTCGATTTGCTCGTCGCGTACGTCACCAACGGCGGCTGAGCCGATCCATTTCTGCCCCCGAATCTGCGCGCGCTCCATCCGGCGGATGGAGCGCGTTTTCATGCCGCAGAACTTGGAGATTTGGGTCAAACGGTCTACTTCACATACCTCAATCGCCACTCCTTTTGAATTGACAATGAACAATTATGACGGTGGAGATGGGGCGTCTTCGACGATTCGCTCAATCGTCAATGGCCCGGAAGTCGCGGACGTACGGAACTCAATGGACTGAACTGTTCCGAAGTACTTTACATAGACCTATTCCTGCTTGACGACTTAGTAATGAGACGTGAGCAAGCTGTGGACATCCACCATATTGGGTGCACACACTGATTACCCAGTTCAACGAATTCGCGTGAAAGTGGGGCCTTCATGAAGAGCAGCGCGTGGTCGAGATGCTTGACGTTCGTACTGATGGCAGCGTTCGTTTGTAGCCTGTTCCCTGACGGGTTCACTCCACGACCCGCCCTTGCCGAGGAAACGTTCGAATCGATCGGCGAAGCCCCGTATATCTCCAACGCTACGTACACGACCGATCCCGGCACGATCGAGTTGGCGGCGGTAGGGCTCTCGGTCAATCCGGGCACGCGGGAAGCATCCCAGGCGTTCTACCTGAACAACTTCATCCAGGACATGCCGTCGGTCGGATGGAGTGGTTCGATCGCCGGGTGCAATCCGGGGACACAGTCGGCGGAATACCGGGCGGCGATCCTCAACCAGATCGCCTACTACCGCGCGATGGCCGGGGTGCCGTCCGGTATCTCCCTCTCCTCGGCCTTCAACCAGAAGGCGCAGCAGGCGGCGCTGATCATGGCCGCGAACCGGAGCCTCTCCCACACGCCCTCGGCAGGCTGGACGTGCTACACCGCCGGTGGCGCGGAAGGCGCTTCGAACTCGAACCTCAGCATCCAGGTCGGCTCGAACCTTGCCCCGCCGTGGGACCCCGTGACCGCCTACATGCGAGACTTCGGCAGCGGCAACGCGGCGGTCGGTCATCGCCGCTGGCTTCTCTACCCCCAGACCCAAACCTTCGGCACCGGCGACGTGCATCACCTCGAACCGCCGCCCAATCCGGCCTGGCCCGAGGTGCGCAATCGCGTGAATGGCAATTCGATCTGGCTGTTCGATGGCCGGTGGGGTTCGGCCCGCCCGGCGGTACGGGATGAATTCGTCGCCTGGCCACCCAAGGGGTACGTGCCCTGGATGCTGGTCTTCGATCGCTTCAGCTTCTCGCACGGGACCGCCAACTTCGCCGGCGCCGGCGTGTCGATGAAGATCGGCAACCAGAATGTCCCGATCGTGGTGGAATCGCGCACCGATACCGGCCGCGGTGAGAACACCATCGTCTGGTCTCGTACCGGCATGCCGAGCGGCGTCATCTGGCCTCCGGGGCCCGATGTCACCTTCACGATTACCGTGTCGAACGTGATCGTCGGCGGCGTGTCGCGCACCTTCACCTACGATGTGACCGCCTTCGATCCCTATACCGGCGGAACCTCCGTCGAACTCTCGAACTCGAGCGACACGGTCGGCAGCATGGTCGATTTCGAGTTGAGTGATTTCCCGCCCAACCGCGCCATCACCATCAAGTGGGAGCGGCCGACTGGCACGGTCGACACCCTCCCGGAAACCGTTACAACGAACGGCAGCGGTCAGGCGTCCGGCACGTTCCAGGTGCCGGCCGTTCCCGGCGGGCCGGGTCACCGGGTGGTATTCGAGGCGAGCGGCGGTGGAGGCAGCGGATCAGAAGCCTTCGAAGTCGTGCCGAAGATCGTAGTCTCGCCAGGCACCGTCGGGCGGGGGCAATCGATCAACGTATCGCTCCGGGGACTTGGACGGCAGGAAACGGTCGTCGTCAAGTGGCGGCAATCCAACGGCACGTTGAGCGAGATCGGGTCGGTCGCCACCAGCAATTCTGGTAGCGCCAACGTGACTGCATCGGTGCCCGCCTGGGCCTGGGACGGCACGCACACCGTTCGGGCCGATGGACCAACCCTGAGCGCCCAGACTACCGCGGTTCGGGTACAGGGCGGCACCGGCGGACCGCCGAGCGCGTCGATCTCACCGATCTCCAGCACGGTCAACAACTGGATCACCTGGTCGATCTCGAGTTTCCCGGCCAACAGCCAGGTTTCGATCACCTGGATCCGGCTCTCCGGTGGTTCGATCGCAATTGCCACGGTGTACACCGACGAATTCGGCGAGGCCTCCGGACAGTTCCGCGTGCCGGCCACGCCGGGCGGCGTCAATCAACGCGTCAGCTTCGCGTCCGGCAGTGTTTCGGCCGACGCCTTATTCGAAGTGAAACCGCGTATCAAGGTCAACACGTCTCCCGGTCACCGCGGCGAAATCGTCGATGTCTCCCTCCGCGGCTACGCCAAGCAGGAGAGCGTGCGCATCCGCTGGCAGAATCCGGTGACGGGGTCGTGGGTTGAACTCGCGACGATCACCACCAGCAACACCGGTTCGTCCAACACCAACATCGTGGTGCCGAGTTGGGCGGCGATCGGCATGAATTCGGTGCGCGGCGACGGCACGGAGTTCCGCCAGCAAACCAATGCGGCGTTGATCGCGGACAAGCCGGTCACCCCATCCGAGCAGAGCACACCGACGCCAACCGCGTCACCGACCGCTCAGGCGACCAAAGTTCCGGACGAAGCACCGGGGACGCCGGCTGTCGAGCCGACACCGGAGCCGACGCCGACCGAACCGGCGCCGGAACCGACCCAGGAGCCGCCCACCCCGACGGCGCCACCGGCGGAGACGCCGACGCCAACTCCGGATGAAGCGTCTGATGGATGAATGAACGGAACCCGGGCGCCGCGAGAGCAGCGCCCGGGTTTCGCGTTAACCGCTGATAGCGATCTCAACCCCACCCGCATCGAGGGACGCCAGGATGGCGTGAACGGTCTGGATCGGGCGCAGGAGCTGGTCATTAGCCAACGGTCGCTCGCCCGTTTCCGCCATTCGCACGATCCGATCGAGCGCATTCGTGTAGCCCGGTCCGCCGCCGAAGATTTCGCGCGCGGTCATGCCGCTCGCGCCGAAGAGCGTGGCGTGAAAGTGATAGTCGGCGTTGCTGAGCAGCGCGAACGTGCCTATGGCGCCGTTCGCCCAGATGGCGGTGACCTGCACGTTGTCCGCGTGGCGCACCGCGCGCACCGAAGCGAGATCCTCGCCGACCAGCCGCAGCGCCATTTCGATGACGTGGGTCGCGTAGAAGAAGGGACCACCGTACTCGCTGGCGAAATCGCACGGTCCGGCGAACTGCGCCGCTCGGATCGCGCCGAGCGTCGGCAGGTCGGCCGCGATTTCCTCGATCGCCGGCGCGAATCGCAGCGCCGAGAAGGAGGCCAACGCTGATCCGCTCTTCGCGGCAGAATCGAGCATTCGCTGGCAGTCGGCCAGGTCGATTGCCAAGGGCTTGTCGATGAAGACCGGCAACCCGCGCTCGATGAACGGCAACCCGTGTTCCGCGTGCAGGTCGCCGTGGCGATCGACCACGATCGCCAGATCGACCTGATCGACCAGCTCGTCAGGCCGCTCGACCACCCGCTCGATCTTCGTCTCGTCCGCAATCGCCCGCGCCTGCGCCGCGTCGGCGCCCCAGATGCCGACCACCCGGCAACGATCGCCGAGTGTCCGTTCGACATTGGCGATCTTCGCGAAAGCGAGCGCGTGCGAATTGTCCGAACCTACGATACCGATTCTGATCATGGTGGCTTGTCCTCACATCAACGTTCGAATGCGCGTCCGGTCACGGTAAGATGACCGCGAAAAGCGGAGGGAAACGGTGTCTGAAAACTGGTTGCGCGATCAATTCGGGCTCGATCATCAGGTCGCCATCGTCACCGGTGGCGGCGGCACGCTTGGCCGGGCGATGGCACACGGGCTCGCGCAGGCGGGCGCACACGTCGTACTCGCCGGCCGGCGGCAAGCGCTGCTCGACGAAGCCGCCAAGGAGATCGAGGCGGCCGGTGGTACTGCCACTGCTCTGACGACCGATGTCCACGATGCCGATCGACTGGCGGCGCTTCGCGACGACGTCCTCGCCCGCTTCGGCCGCATCGACATCCTGATCAACGCCGCCGGCGGCAATGTCCCCGGCGCGACCCTCCCACCCGGCCACTCGATCTTCGAGCTGCCGGTCGGCGCGTTGCGCGAGGTCGTCGATCTCAATCTCTTCGGCACGGTCCTCCCCTCGCAGGTTTTCGGCCGGGCGATGGCCGACGCCGGTCGCGGTTCGATCATCAACATCTCGT
>JADLGF010000015.1 GCA_020849415.1 Thermomicrobiales bacterium | reverse complement strand
TCTTCCGGAAGACGATCCGGAAGTGGAGCCGCTCGCGCACGGTCATCTCGGCCATCGGATCGGGACCGCCGCTCGCTTCCTCGGTGCGGCCCTCGTAGTGCTCGATGATCCGCTGCAACGCCTCGGGGCGGCGATTGAAGATCAGGTCTTCGGCCAGCTCCCGCTCCTCATCCGGAATCTCGCCGATCGGGATCACGTGTGACGGGTGGACGATCGCCAGATCGAGTCCCGCCTTGATGCAGTGGTAGAGAAACATGGCGTTGACAACCCGGCGCGCGGCCGGATTGATGCCGAAGGAGACGTTGGAAACGCCGAGCGCAGTCAGCACGCCGGGCAGTTCCGCCTCCAGCATGCGGATGCCTTCGATCGTTTCGATCGCGGAATTCTGGAACTCGGGATCGCCGGTGGTCAGCGGGAAGGTCAACGCGTCGAAGATCAGGTCTTCGGGGCGGAGGCCGTACTCGGTGGTAACGATGTCGTGAATCTTCTTCGCGACCTCGGCCTTCTTCTCGCGGGTCTTGGCCATGCCATCTTCATCGATAGTCAGGGCGATCACCGCCGCGCCGTGATCGCGCGCCAGCGGCATGACCGATTCGATCTTGCCCCGGCCGTTTTCCATGTTGATCGAGTTGATGATCGCCCGGCCCGGGTATTGCTCCAGCGCGTCCTTGAGCACATCGGCTTCGGTCGAATCGAGCACCAGCGGACCGTCGACCGTCAGCGCCAGCTTCTTGACCAGCTTGCGCATGGTGTCGCGTTCGTCGGAACGCTCGGTCAGCGCCACGCAGACGTCGAGCGTGTGCGCGCCCTCTTCCATCTGGCTGGTCGCGACTTCGAGCACGCCGTCGAGATCGTCGGACAGGATCAGTCGCTTCACCTTGCGCGAGCCGAGCGTGTTCACCCGCTCGCCGATGATGTGCGGCGCCGGCTCCTGCACCAGATCGACCGCCCGGATCATGCTCGCCACCTGCGGCAACGGCTTGATCGGCCGGGCGGTGACGGGCCGGCGCCCAATCTGATGAACCATCGTTTTGATGTGATCGGGCGTGGTGCCGCAGCAACCGCCGATAATCGAAACGTCGAACTCCTCGACCATCTCGCGCAGACCACGCGCCATCGGCTCCGGTTCCATCGGGAAGACGGCGATGCCGTTGACGTTGATCGGAATGCCGGCGTTCGGGATGATCGACACCGGCCGCGACGAATACTCGCCGAGGTAGCGGGCCGGTTCGCGCATGTGCTCGGGACCGGTGCTGCAATTGAGGCCGATCACATCGACCGGCAGGTGCTCGATGATGCTGAGACCGGCGGCGATGTCGGTGCCGAGGAGCATCCGGCCCGAGGTGTCGAGCGTGATCGACGCCTGGATCGGCACAAAGACCTCGCGCTCCTGGCGCACGCGCATCGCCGCGTGAATCGCCGCCTTCAGTTCGAGGATGTCCTGCACCGTTTCGATGATCAGCACATCGACCCCGCCGTCGATCAGGCCGCGCATCTGATCGAGGAAGAGATCGACCACCTCCTGGAAGCGGTGATTACCGAGCATCGGGTCTTCGGAAGCGGGCAGCAGACCGGTCGGACCGACCGAGCCGGCGACAAAGCGGGGGCGATCGGCGGTGGTGTATTCCTTCGCGACCCGCTTGGCCAGCTCGGCGGCAGCGCGATTGAGTTCGTAGGTGCGATCGCCGAGGCCGTACTCCTCGAGCTTGATCAGGGAGCCGCCGAAGGTGTCGGTTTCCAGCACCTCGGCGCCGGCTTCGAGATAGGCGGCGTGGACATCCTCGATGACAGAGGGCTTGGAGAGGACGAGGTAATCGTTGCACCCCTCCTTGCCGCCGTAGTCTTCAATGGAGAGCTGCATGTTGAGAAGGTACGCACCCATCGAGCCGTCGTAAACGACGGGCCGGCTGCGAATGATCTCAAGATACTGGCTCATGGTGGTAATTCTCCGCGGAGTCTGGGTTAACGGGGCAGACTGCTCCAATATTGAATAGTAGCCGATCGAGAATGTAGGAGCTCCCGGTCAATGAACTGACGCGCCACCTTAGTGAAGCGTGAGATTCAGAGTTCCAGGTCCATCCAGACCATGTCGCGGAGGGGGATGCCGTTCTCCTCGAGATCGGCCGGGTAGCCGCGTGCGGGGGAGAAAAAGTCCCGTTCGATGGAGGCGAGCCGAAAGCCAACCTTCTGATAGAAAGCCAGCTGGCCAACGCCGGAGTTGCCGGTCCCGACCGTCACCCGCCGCACTCCGCGACCACGCAGGTCATCGAGCACCGCCCGCAGCATGGCCGATCCGACCCCTCGCCCCTGCCAAGCCGGCGCAACCGCCACCGCCTTCAGCTCAACCGCGTCCCCATCCGGAATTGCCAGCACAATCCCGACCGCATCCCCGCCCCGCCGCCAAACGTAAAGATCACCCGCATTCAAATAGGACCGAACCTGCAACTCCGATTCATCCGCCAACAGCAGCAGATCGAGAAACGCCTCCCGCCCCGCTCCCGCCGCGACCATTTCCAACACCGCATCCACTCCCCACGCCTCACGCCTCACGCCTCACGCCTCCGCCAGAATGTACAATCCCAACGATGTGGAAACTTACCGTTCGATCGTACCCGCGCGATTGAGCGCCGCGAAAGCGAGAAATCCGATGGCCGACGGAGCCGGCACAACCGATCACGATCTCGACGCCCTGCGCGCCAAAATGCGCGAGCTCGAATCGTTCGATGCGGTCATCGCCGAGAGCGTCCGCCGGACCCGCGCCCTGCTCGAAGAAGCCGCCGAACTGCGCGATCGCGCCCGTCGCGAACTCGCCGACGCCCGGGCCGCCATCGAACAGGATCGAGCCGCGCTTGACCGCGACCGCGCCGAGCTGACCGCGATCGCCCGCCGGATTCTCGGCGAAACAGCGCCTATCGAGACGCCGGCGGTTCTGGCGCCTCCCGTCGCACCTGCGCGCACACCGGCACCCTCCACCGAAACGAGTCAACCCAACACGATAATCGTGCACGGGGTCTCGCGACCGGCGGTCGCGACCAGTCTCCGCGCGCACCTGATGGCGCAACCGGGGGTCACCGCCGTTGATCCCCGCGAATTCGCCGAGGGCATCCTAAGGTTGCAGGTCGTCGCCAGTGTCCTGGTCGCCGAACCGCTCTTCACTGGCTGGAAAGAGGGAGAGGGCCTGACCGTGATCCAGCAATCCCCCAACGTCGTCGAAGTTGTCCTCCCCGGCGCGTAGTCAATTCCCCTCGTTGTCCCCAGCCTCTCACCACCTCGGATACGATTGCGTCACTTGGCATCGGTCTCTTTTCAACCGCAAGACCGGGAGTGACGATGAGTAGCTGGGAAACGTTCATGGCTTCACGGGAAGCCACGTGGTTCGATGACTTTCTCGAATTCCTGCGCCTGCCGAGCATCAGCACCGATCCGGCCCGCGCCGGTGATGTTGCCGCCACCGCTGATTGGGTGGCCGCCCGGTTGAAAGCAGCCGGCGTACCCTCGGTCGAAATCGTGACCGGATTCGGACACCCGATCGTTCACGGCGAGTGGCTGGTCGATCCGGATAAACCGCGCGTGCTCTTCTACGGGCACTACGATGTCCAGCCGGTCGAACCGCTCGAACTCTGGGAGAGCCCGCCTTTCGAGCCAACGGTGCGCGACGGTCGCGTTTACGCCCGCGGCGCCGGCGACATGAAGGCGAATCTGATCAACGTGATTCACGCGCTGGAAACCTTCGCCCAAACCGCCGGAGCGCCGCCCGTCAACCTGCTCTTCCTGTTCGAAGGCGAGGAGGAGATCGGTTCGCCGAATCTCCCGCGCTACGTCGAGGAGCAGAAGGAACGGCTCGCCGCCGATGTCGTCATCAATTCCGACGGCGGCGTAGCCGGACCGAACCTCCCCTCCCTGACCGTGGCGCTCAAGGGGCTGGGCGGCTGCCAGATCGACATCAAAACCGGCGCCTCCGATCTCCACTCCGGCTTCTACGGCGCCGCCGTGGCGAGCGCCACCCAGGTTGCGGTGCAACTCGCCGCCACCTTCCACGACGATCAGGGGCGCGTGGCGGTCGAGGGGTTCTTCGACAAGGTCGTTCCGCTCACGGAGCAGGATCGCATCGATATCGCCAACGCCACCGAGGACAAGCCGGACGTGCTGGAGGAATCGCGCGCCTACGCCCTCTGGGGCGAACCGGGCTACGGCGAGTACGAGCGCATCTTCGCCCGCCCCACCCTCGATATCAACGGCCTCTGGGGCGGCTTCATCAGCGA
>JADLGF010000014.1 GCA_020849415.1 Thermomicrobiales bacterium | reverse complement strand
GCCCGGCAGCTCCAGTCCGGGCAGCGCGGCGGTCATCAATCCGAGTCGCATCGGTCACTCCTTGTCGGCGAGGGCAAACGGCCCGAATGAACGCAACGAACTAATCGTACTATCGCGCGGTCGGGACAGGCCGGAACAGATCGATTCGCAGTGATGCAGCAGTACCCGCAGTTCGAACCGGAGATCGATGAAAACGCCTCGCTCGATGCCACGGCCGGTTGTTTCCGGGCGATCGGCTTGGCGATGGCGACGACCGTGCTCGCGCTCGTCACGCTGATCCTCGGCATCTGGGCGGCGATCAACGTTCCACCCCTGACCGCCTTCGACAACCTGCCGCCGGAAGAAGCGGTCGGCCGCGTGGTCACCGTCGCGCTCGATGACATCGGCGAGACGCCGGGCGTGGAGCCGGCGGCCCCGGCGGAGTGGTATCCGATCGACGATACGGTCAACGTTGTCTACACCGGGGTGTTGGAGCGGGCCTTCGATCTGCTGCGCGCCACTGATGAAGGCGCGCGCCTGTTCGATGTGCTTGTCGAAAACGATGTCCTGGTGTCGGTCGAGGAGCTCCCCTACAACGCGGGCTACACGCGCACGCGCTGGAGCTGGTACGGCTGGGTCGGGAGCCACATCGTGATCGATGCCGAATCGGTGCGCAGCCGTAATCTCGATACGTTGGCGGCGATCCTGGTGCACGAGGCCGCGCACGCCGAGCGTGCCATCACCGGTGAAGCCTGTTTCTATGAGGAGACGTGCGACACGCTGCCAAACGGCGTTGAGCTGACCGAGGAGATCGCGGCGCACGGCGCGGAGGCGCGCTTCTGGCAGGAGCTCTTTGGCGCCGATGGCAAGCGGTTCGCGTACGGCAGCGATTCCGGTCAGAACCGGCTGCTCGAAGCGTGGCAAAAGGGTGACACCGCGTTCGCGTCTTTCGTCCGCTCGATTCGCGGTGATGACCGGGAAGGCGTCGGCATTTGAGCCCGGCGGTCAATACCGGCGGCGGATGGCCAATCCTTCATCGTTCTTCGGGATCAGTTCGAGGTAGCGCGACGGCCGCTTCTGGTTGCCGTTCCGTTCCGCAGCCCAGGTGATCATCAACCGGGTTTTCGCCCGCGTGATGCCGACGTAGAAGAGGCGTCCACCCTCCTCGATCTCCTCGGGATCAGGGGTCGTTCTTGAGGGGAACTGATCGTCCTCGGCGCCGATCATGATCACGGTCGGCCACTCTTTGCCTTTTGCCGCGTGGATGGTCATCATCGTCACGTTCCCCGGGAGGATGCCGGCGTCGTTGGTGGCGGAGAGGGCGAGCGACGTCGCAAGTTCGACCGCGGTCAGGGTCGGCATCATGGCGGCGTGACGCTCGATCAGCTCTATCCAGGCCTTGCGGAAGTCCAGCCAGGTGGTTTCCCGCCGGGAGGTGACGCGCTTGCGCCTGAGCAGTTCCTTGCCGAGCGAAGTCCACTGCAGGCCGAGCGCCTGCCGCGCCCGGACCACGAATTTGCCGGCCGCGCCGAGCATCAGCCGCCGTCCGCCGAGTTCGACGAGCAGCGCGCCGTCGCCGGCGTCCCAGTTCGGGTATTCGAGCAGGCTCGCGGCCACCAGCGGTAACGCGCCGTCGAGCGCCCGTACCCGCATGAAGCGGTCACGCTCTTCGAGCAGGCGGCAGAAGAGCTCGGCGGTCGATTCTGCGTCAGGCAGCGCCCGGTGGGAGGGCCGGGCCGTCAGCGGCAGGTCGACCATCAGGTGTTCCAGTTTTGCGGAGAGATGTGGCAGCAACCGACGGCTCCACTTGAGCGTATCAATGGAGGGCTGGTCGATCGCGCCGAGACTGCTCGCTATGCAGTGACGGTTGAGGACATCGAGATCGAATTCAGCGACGTTGTGCCCGATCAGGATGTCGTCCGGCCTGAGCCAGACAATGAACCGTTGCAGCACGTCAGCCGCTTTCGGGGCCTCGTAAAGCTCGGTGGCGGTTATGCCGGTCAGTTGCGCGATCGTCCCCGGCAGTTTGCGGCAGTGGATCAGCGACGTGAATCGATCGAGGATTTCGCCGGTTGCGGGATCGAAGCGGACCGCACCGAGCTCGATGATGTCGGTGGTCGCGACGTTGGTCGAGGTCGTCTCGAGGTCGATCGCCACGTAGCTGAAGCCGTCGAGTCGTTCGCCCGGCAGGAGGCGCTGGGCGAGTCGCCACGCCTGCATCGTGACGGTCACCATCACGGTCGGGTCGTACTCCGGGTCGATGCGGAACCCGCGAACGCCGGCCGGCACCTCGCAGCCAAGGCAGAGGTAGAACTGGCCGAGTTGGGGATCGCCGTCGGGCAGCAGGTCCTGCAACAGTGCGCGGGCGAGGTAGCCGTCGTGGGAATCTCCCGTCAGGAGTACGATCTCGTGCCCGGCGTCGAGCGCCGCCTGCACCGCCAGCAGCGCGTCGGTGACGTACCGGTCGATGTACGTGAGGAGATCGAGCAACTGCGCCCGTTCCGTGTCATCGATCAGATCGAGGATCGGGGCGTAGAAATCGAGCAACCGGTTCGCGTAGCGCCCCACCCCGTTCGGCGTTTTCGGCGGCTTCGCCAGCTTCACGCATTCGCCCAGGGTACGCAGGCGGTGATCCAGCCCGAGAGTCGGGGCGAATTCTCCACCGTCGGTGCGCGCCCGTTCCTGCCGAATCCAGTCGAATTCGTCCACCAGCGCCGCCGGCAGAAGACCGATCGTGCGCAGCACCCCATCGCGCCGGATTGGCACATCGGCATCACGCATCAGCGCGATCAGCGGTTCGGCCTCCGGACGGGTGTGGATACTGTTGCGCACGTGCCGGTAAACCGGCAGGCGGGCGTCGCTCAGCGCGCTTTCGACCGCGTTCGCCCGCCGGTGGGTGCTGTAGAGGATCGCGATCGAATCCGGCTCGTCGCCTGCCTCGATCCGTTGCTGCACGATCTGCCGGACCCGGTTCGCCTCGTCCTCGACCGAGCCAAATGCGTAAATGTGAATCGGCCGGCTTGCTTCCCGGCTGACCGAGACCAGGCGGGTGTTCGCATCGGGCGGCTGAATCAGATTGGCGGCTCGCACGATCGATTCGGTCGAGCGGAAGTTCTCGTTCAGGCCGATCTCGCGCGCCCGGTAATCGAGCCGGAGGCGGGTGAAGAGTTTCTCGGAGCCGGCGCCCCGAAAGCGGTAGATCGATTGCCGCTCATCCCCGACGGCGAAGAGGTAGCGATCCTCGAGCCGGGCCGGGGCGACAACCTCGATCAGCGCGTACTGATCGTCCGAAACGTCCTGGAACTCATCCACGAGCAGCCACCGCGCCTCGCGCTGAACGACCGCGCGGGCGGCGTCATCGGTGCGCAGGTGGAGATTGACCTGGTAGATGAGTTCGTCGTAATCGAAAGCCGGTTCCCCGCGCAGGAACTCGTGGTAGACGGAATCGATCTCGCGCAACCGCTCCTCGAATTCGAGCGCGACAATCTGACTGTAGTCGTATTCCTCGATCGTCTGCCCCCGGCGTTTGCGGAGCGAGATGATTTGGGCGAGCTCCCGCGCCTTGTACTCGTCGCCCCGGTAGCCGGTCACGGTCGTGAACGCGTTGCGGAGCGCGGCCAGCTGACCGACCTCATCGAGCACCTGGATCGGTCTCGGGAAGCCCCAGTTCGCGCCGTGGGCTTGCAGCACGCGGTAGGCGTAGCCGTGAAAGGTACCGGTCCAGACATCGACCTCCGCCCTCGCCTGGATCCGCTGCCGCAGTTCGTGGGCGGCGAGCTGGGTGAAGGTGACGGCGGTGATCTGGCGCGGATCGACGCCCGCCTCGAGCAGATGGACGATCCGATCGCAGAGAACCCTGGTCTTGCCGCTCCCCGGACCGGCCTTGATCAGGATCGCGGACGCATCCACCGGCAACTCGATGATGGCGCGCTGGGCGTCGGTCGCCGGGAATGTGACCACGTATGTACCCCTGTCTGACATCAAAATCGGGCGTTGGCGCAAAGGCCATGATACCGTAGGCGATCGAAGAATCCGCGCGTATGGATCTGGAGATCGGGCGTTGATCGACTACACAGGCAACTATTCCCGCGAACTGAAAGTGGCGATCGAAACCGCGCTCGAAGCGGGCGCGGCGGTGCGGGCGATGTACGACGCCGTTTCAGCGGAAACGTACATCAAGGGTGACGGCTCTCCGGTCACCGATGCCGATCTCGCCTCCGACCGGATCGTGCGGGAGCGAATCAGCGCGGCATTTCCCGATGATGCGCTCCTGACGGAAGAGGGTATCGATGACGCCGCGCGACTGACCAACCGGCGGGTCTGGATCGTCGATCCAATCGACGGCACGCAGCAGTTCATCGATCGCACCGGCGAGTTCGACGTGGTGATCGCGCTGGCGGTCGATGGCGAACCGGTGGTGACCGCCATCAACCAGCCGGCCGCTGATCAGACCCTGATCGCCGTCAAGGGCGCGGGCGCCTGGGTGCGAGTCGGCGCCGAAACAATGCCGTTCCGCTTCGACGCGCAAGCGGCCGATCTGATCAGGCTCTTCACCTCGGTCTACTTCGGCGCGCCGGAAGCACTGTCGCGCCTTGAGAGGATGTGCGCGGAGATCGGCGCCACCGGTCCCGGTGTGTCGCGCTGGGGTGTGACCCCGCGCGAGTTCTTCCCGACCGGCCGGTATGACGCCCTGATCGGCCTCTACGTGCCGTACCGGGACGAAATCGCCTGGGAGTGGGATTTCGCCGGCCCCGATCTCTTCGTGCGCGAGGCGGGCGGAGGGTTCACCGATCTCCACGGCCGGCGTTTCACGTACAACAAACAGGACGCCCGCAATCACGGCGGGCTGCTGATGGCCCGCGATCCCGAAACCCACGCCCGAATCCTCGCCGCCATCCGTGACGAAGACAGAATCTGACCGTCGACACATCGCAGGCAATGTCGTCGTACGGATGCGGACGTTGTGTCCGCCCGTCCGGTTGACAGCAGAAACTTCCGATAAATCCGACGAATTGAGTGTAGCTTCACGAGTTGCATGACACGCTACGGGACGGGCGGACACAAGGTCCGCAACCCTACAACGTCCTTGGCTGCCTGGACTACGGTGTGTTGTGGTTGCCTGCCAATTGAGTGTTTGTACAGAGTGTACGTACAGTAGTAGAATCGGCGCAGAACGACTGCTGACCGCCGTGCCGCCTCCCGGAGTGTGGCCGCGCCGGCCGTCGCCGACCGAAGGGGCGCCGAATCTTG
>JADLGF010000013.1 GCA_020849415.1 Thermomicrobiales bacterium | reverse complement strand
TGATCAGGCCGCCGTTCGCCTGGATGAAATCGACGATCAGATCGCCGAGTTCACCGGTGTAGAACGCCTCGGCGCCCCCTTCCACCACCGCGCGGAAGGTCTTGGCGAGATCGGGTTGCTTGAAAATACGGCCCGGGCGAATATCGCCGTCACCGAAAAAGAACTCTTTGGAAGACGGGAAACGATTGAGCCAGTGCTGGTAGATGTTGATGATGCTCGAAGCGTGCACCGTCAGCGGGTGACCGTTCTCGGCGATATCGATGACGTGCTTGAAGACATTGGCGCGATCCATCGTGCCGAAGCGCTCCAGCGCCGCGCACCAGCCGGCCGGCGATCCCGGCACCATCACCGATTTCAGGCCGATCTGCATCTCCTCGGCCGAGGCGTACTTGTCGACCGTCGCCGCATAGGGGCTCCAGCCCTGATAGTCGAGGCAGGTGTGGGTGTTGGTCTTGGCGTGGTAGATGTGCATCCAGCCGACGCCGCCGATGCCGGAAAGGCCGATCTCGGTCGCGCCGAGGCACGATGCCACCGCCACCGCGGCGTCGATCGCGTTGCCCCCCTCCATCAGCGTCTTCACGCCCGCCATCGTGGCGATCGGGTGCGCGCTCGACACCATGCCTTTGGTGCCGGTGACGGTCGGCCGGTACTGTACCCCCGCGTAGGGATAGCTCATTGTCCCGCTCCCTCAAGTTCGATGTCCGGCTGCGAGCACAGTGTTCGCAGCGATTCGATTCGATCTGCACTTCTCCGCGAACCGATCTAGCCCTTCACACCTCCGATGGTCACGCCGCGCAGGAAGTAACGCTGGAATATGAAGAAAACGATCAGCATCGGCATCGCCATGTAGGTGGCGGCCGCCATCAACGCGCCGAAATTGACCCGCAACTCGCGATTGGCGAGCAGGGCGAAGCCGACCTGCAGCGTGCGCATTTCGTTGCTGCTGGTGACGATCAACGGCCAGAGGAAGGCCGACCACTGCCCCATGAAGACGAAGATGCCGAGCACCGCGATGCCTGGTTTCGACAGCGGCAGCACGATATCCCAGAAAACCCGCAGTTCACCCCCGCCGTCGATCCGCGCGGCGTCGAAGAGATCGGAGGGGAGCGTCTGCACGAACTGACGCATCAGGAAGACCCCGAACGGCGCCGAGAGCCCCGGTGCGATCAGCCCCCAGTAGGTGTTGACCAGCCCGTATTCCGCCATCAGGCGGAAGAGCGGAATCACCAGCGCGAAGGGCGGGATCATCATCGAGCTCACGTAGAGCCAGAAGAGAATCTCCCGGCCCGGGAAGACCTTCTTGGAGAAGCCGTAGCCCGCCATCGTCGCGAAGACGACCTGGAACGCCGTCACCGCCGTCGCCACGATCAGGCTGTTCAGCGTCCAGCGCCAGACCGGGTTGCCGGCGAAGGCTTCGCGGAAGTTGTTGAGGGAAATGCTCGTCGGAATCCACTCCGGCGGCAGGACCATGGCGATGCTCGGCGGTTTCAGCGCCGTCGCGATCATCCAATACAACGGGAAAAGGCTCACGATCGCCCAGAAGGTCGCGACCACGTACGCGACGACCAGCACCACCCGTTCACCGGGCGTGCTCTCCCGCCACGATCGCTGCGCGTTGCCCAGTTGCCGCCGGAACCAGTTCTTTCGCGGAGCGGAATCCATGCTCACACTGCTCATGTCCGCTCCTAGTACTCCACGTTCGAACGCAGCAGCCGGAACTGCGTCACCGCCACGACGATCGTAATCAGCAGCAACATCACCGCCACCGCCGAGGCGCGGCCGAAGTTGAAGTTGATGAAGCCCTGCTCGTAGATCGAGAAGACCATGTTCGAGGTGTGACCATCCGGACCACCGCGCGTCATCAACAGGATCTCGGTGAAGATCTGCAGGGAGGCGATCGAGCCGGTGATCGCCACGTACGCGATGGCCGGTTTGAGCAGGGGAATCGTGATCGAGGTCGATTGCTTGATGAACGACGCGCCATCGAGCCGGGCCGCTTCGTAGAGATCCTTTGGAATGCCGCCCATCGAGGCCGTGAGCAGAATGATCGAACCGCCCCAGTGGGTGGCGTGGAACATGATCACCAGACTGATCATGCTCGTATCGAGATCGCTCAGCCAGAGGCGCGGCCCGATTCCCACCAGCCCCAGCAGGTAATTGAGCAGGCCGAACGCGGGATCATAGAGGTAGAGCCAGACGAAGCTGAGCACTACGCCCGATGTCACGACCGGCAGGTAAAAGGCAGATTTGTAGAAGACCTGGAAGAAGGTCGGCAGCCGGTAGATCAGCAACGCCAGCGTCAGCGAGAGGAAGACGCCGATCGGCACGATCCAGACGGCGTACATCAGCGTGTTCAGCATCGACTGCTGGAAATAATCGTTATGAATGAGATAACGGTAGTTATCGAGGCCGACCCAATCACGACCCCGCAGCGAGAGCCGTTCGAAGCTCAGGCGCACCGAGTCGTACATCGGGTAGAGCGAAAAGATCAGGAACATAACGAAACTGGGGAAGATAAAGAAATACCCCCAGAACCACTCACGAAACCGCTTCGGAATGATCTGTCGCCGCTGCGCGACCGTGTACTCCCCGGCGGGGTGCACCTGCGCCATGAACGCTTCTCCCCGTGTTCAATCTCGGGCGACGATTGGGGCGTGCGCCGTGGCGCACGCCCCAATCGCTGGCTTCAACGCGAGGATCAGCCCGCTTCGTTCGCGATCGCTTCCGCGATCAGCGCGTTGCCTTCCTCCTCCAGGGAGGCGAGCGCTTCGGCCGGAGTCTTCGAGCCGCTGAAGGCGGCTTCGAGCATGCGCGGCACGTAGGTGAAGGTGATCGCCGAGGCGCTGGCGCGGCGGCCGAAGGTCGACATGATCTCCGTGAAGCGGAGGCCGACCTTCTGGTTCTCGTCGGTCACCTGGCCCCAGAGGGACTGGCGCGCCGGCGGCATGCCGAACTGCTCCAGCGTGATCTGCAGCGCTTCCGGCCGGGTCAGGAACTGCGACCAGAGGTGCGCCGCTTCCGTGCGGGCATCGTCGGCCTGGAAGACGTAGTGACCGTGGATGTTCGTCATAACGGCCGGTTCGGCGCCCGGCACGTTCGGCGGCGGCACCCAGTAGAACTCGAACGCATCGCCGAGCGCCTTGATGTCGGGAGAGGTGACGCCCGCCCCCTGCGAGGGGAAGCTGGCGGCCTTGCCTTCCAGGAAGAGCTGGCTGCCTTCGGCCGCCTTGCGGACCGCGGTGCCCGGCACGGCCACGCCGTGCTCCTTTTCGAGCGCCACCAGCCACTCGAGGCCCGCCAACCCTTCCGGGCTGTTCAGGGCGATGGCCGTTTCATCCTCGTTGAAGAGGCGAGCGCCGAAGCCGAACATGAACTGCGTGATCTGATAGTGGATGTCGGTGATCAGCACGGTGCCGTACTGGTCGACCGTGCCGTCGCCATTGGTGTCGAGCGTGGTCGCCTTGAAGGCTTCCAGGGCGGTGTCCATTTCCCAGCGGCGCGTGTCGCCGGTCGGCAGGAGTTCCTCGATGCCGGCGTCCCGCCAGAGCTTGGCGTTGATGCCGATGCCGCCGCCGAAGGAAAGCCGCCACGGCCAGATGAAGCTCTCACCGTTGAAGCTCGACTCGGCCAGCACTTCCGGCACGAGATCGGCCTTGTCTTCCTCGGTGAGGTACGAATCGATCGGCGAGAGCGCCCCGAGCGGCACGTAGCGCGCCGCCTCGGACACCGGACCCTGCACCACGTCAGGCGGCTGGCCGGCGAGCAAACGCGAATCGAGGGCCGCGAACCAGGTTTCATCGTGCGGCAGGTACTCGAGCTTGACTTCGATGTCGGGATTGACCTTGGCGAATTCCTCGACGCTCCAGTCGAAGTACTCGATGGCGTTCGGCGCATCGACCGGCACGCTCTGCAGCGTGTCGCGATCGAGCTTCAGGCTGGAGTAGACCCAGTGGGTCACCTCCTGCTTGCCCTGATTGCGCAGGAACGCGGGGGCGGAGGTCCCTTTCGGCGCCTTCGCGAGTGACCCTGCCGGCAGCAGGAGCCCTCCTACCGGCACCATACTCGCTCCGTACAGAAGCGCGCGTCTGGAGAAACGGGAATCACGTTTCGGCGGTTGCATTGCTACCTCCAGGACGTTTTTATTCTCCGATCGACCTCGTTCGCTCGAAGCCGACCCATATGTAGGGCAAACGCATCGTCTCACCTTTGTAACAAACCCGCAACCCCACGAAAATAGTTCACTCATGCACCCCGCACAAACGCGCCGACTGCCAACAGGCAATCGGCGCGTTCCAGCGGTTGGTTTGGTACGGCGGCCAAGCATGTTGTCTCGTCAACCCATCACCAAATCCGTCATTCTGAGCAGAGCTAAGAACACGACGCGAAGCGGCTTCCCACAGGAACCCGGTCCCGTCTTGCACCGTCGTTTCGCGTCGAGTCCTTCCCTTCGGTCAGGATGACGGGACTTGTTTGTGAGGAAGAGAAGCCAACAATTCAGGCCAACGCTATAGCTTGCAGGCCAGTAGCATTTTCTCGCTACCAGTTATCTCCCCGTCGGATCACGCCGCTGTCATCGATCGCCAGCCGGCCGGCGGTGAGGCCGAAGTGCAGCGCCTCCGCGAGCGTCGCTTCGATCGCCGGGGTCAGCCGCCGGCCACCGAAGAGCGCCAGCGTTTCCCGTTTCAGTTCTTCGCGGTCGATGCCGGCCGCGCCGTAGGCGATCGCCGCCATCGCGTTGCTGATCTCCTCGCGGCAAATCTGGTCGATCGGTCGGTGGTGCCCACCCGCGCTCCGCCGGTAACCCCGCCACGTCGTTCGATCGAGCCGAGCCGGCCACGCGAAGGACTCGCCCGCCCCGCCGCTCAGGTCCCGGGGGAGCGCCGCCAGAATCGCCGCCTGCCGCGCGCCGTTCACCCGGTGCAACTCGAACGCCGAGGCCACCGCCCGCGTCAGCCGGTCGTAATGCACCGGACCCTCGATCTCCACGACCTCGCGCAGAGCCTTCGCCACCTTTTCCTTTTGCCGGGCCGCCGGTAAGAGATCGAGCACCTCGACCCCGCCCAGCCGGCGCGGCTCCCAGGCCCGCAATGGTTCTTCGAACGATTCGCTGGCGTTGGCCTGACGCTCGACCGGCGCCGATCCCAGGCTGGCGAACTGCGTCCGGAGTTCTTCGAGATCGTCATCCTCGGACGAGGCGGCCGGCTCCAGGTCATCCGCCGGCTCGGGCTCAGGTTCTTCGGTCACCACAGGTGCGGGGCGACCCGATTCGATGCGTTCGAGCGCGGCTTCGAAAGCGCGCTCGATCTCGTCGAGTTCGGTGTCCCGCTCGGCCAGCCAGGCCGGCATCCAGATGCGTTCCACCGCCGGCCAGCCGAGCATGCGTGTGAGGACGTCCTGCGGCAGGCCGTCACGATCCCCGACCGTCCGCCGCGCCGCCCACGCTTCGCCATCGAGCAACATCGCCATCACCGGCCGGTCCGGTTGATCGGCCGTCGCCAGCACAAGGTCGATCCGGAACTCGGAAAGCCCGACATCGGTCTTGACCGAGTAGCCGCGCTCACGCAGGCCCTCGGCGATCTCCTCGCGGTGCCGATCGACACTGTGACGCGATCTGCCATCCGCGGCGGACGGTCGCGTGCCGTGCGCGGCGATATCGAGGTACGCACGGAGATGTTTCACCCCGACCGACGAGGTCTCCTCCGCCCGCAACTGCTCCGGATCGAAACTGCTGAACACCACCACCTGCCGCCGCGCCCGGGTGATGGCGACATTCAGCCGCCGCTCCCCGCCGGCGCGGTTCAGCGGACCGAAGTTCAGCGGCAACACACCCCGGTCGTTGACGCTGAACGCGGTCGAGAAGAAGATCGCGTCCCGCTCGTCGCCCTGCACGTTTTCGAGGTTCTTGACGAAGAGCCCGTCCGGATCGTCGAGCGCCTCGATCATCCGTTGATTGCCGCGATCACGCAGCAATTCCTCGATGTAGTTGCGCTGCTGGATATTGAAGGTCACCACACCGATCGACGGGGCCCGGTCGGGAGAGGTGGCGAATCGCCGCTCGATTTCATCGACGATCGCGTTCGCCTCGATCGGGTTCGTCCGGTGCGGCCCCTCATTCCGGTTCCGATGAAAGACACCATCTACCCGCACCAGCGAGATGCCGTGACCGTTCGGTCCCGGATCGGACGTCCCGTGCAACGGCGCCGGGAAAGACGAGAGCTTCTGCTCGTAGTACTGCTCGTTGCTGAACGCGATCAGCGCTTCGTCCTGGCTCCGGTAATGCCAGGAGAGCCAGTGCCGCGGCACCTGCGCATTCACGCACTCGGTCAGGATCGATTCCTCGTCCTCCGCGGTATCACCATCGACCGCCTCGTCGATCATCGTCGTCGGCTCGGCGAAGGCGGTCGGCGGCATCTGCTTGCTGTCTCCGACAACGACCACCGATTTGCCCCGCCCCATCGCGCCGATGGCATCGGCCACCCGAATCTGCGACGCCTCGTCGAACACCACGATGTCGAAGAGCCCTGATTTTGCCGGGAAGAACCGCGCCACCGAATCGGGGCTGACCAGCACGCAGGGCATGATGGCGGTGATCAGATCGCCGAAGGTATCGAGCAGGGTGCGCACGCCCATCCCGCCCCGCTGGCGATTCAGTTCGCGCGTCAACCGGCCGACCCGGCCCGCCTCCGCGGTCGGATCGAACGAACGCGTCGCCACCACTTCGCGCGGGATCGCCGTCACCAGGTGCCGGCGGATCGCCCCGGACGCCTCGACGAACTGGCGTATACGACGCTCATGCGCGCGATCGTCAAACGGCTCCAGTCCGGTCGATTCGGCCCGCTCCAGGCGCGATGCTTCGGCCACGCCGCGCGCGAACGAGCGCACCGCGTCATCGGCCGGCACCACGCCGGTCAATAACGCCCGTCGCGCTTCGAGCAACCGTTCATCCCGCAGCGGTTCGACCCATTCGAGCAGTTCGAACCAATCCCGCAGCGTCGTTCCCGTCGCATCATTCAACCGGCGGGCAAGCGCGGTTTCCCGCCACCGGGCGATTACCCCGGCCTCACCCGACCACGCCGCCAACTCATCGCTCGTCGCGGCGGTCTCAGCGATCAGCGTCTGCGCGGCGGTCGCCACTAAAGCGATGCGCTGCGCGGTCACCCGGTCGATCGCCGGACGTTGGGCGTAGAACGCCCGCAGCGAATGCACGAAGTCCGCCCGGTCCGCCGGACCGTTCGGATCGACCAACGACGCGCTCCAGCGCAACCAGAGGATGCGCTGCTCGACCCACTGCCGGTGCTCCGGGAGGAGCGGGTTCCAATCGGGCGCCAGCGTCAGCCCTGGCAGCGCCTCGATCCGGCTCCGCAATTCCTTCGCCATCCCGCCGATCGAAGCCAGCGGACCGGTGAATTCAGCGAGGTGGCCGGGATCGATCCTGGCGCCGGGCTTCAGGGCCGGCGCCAATCGCTCGGCGGCCGCCTTCAGGCGCCCTTTGCGGCCGAAGAAACCGGAGGCCGCCGCCTCGCGGGCCTGCCGGTCGATGTCGCCCAGATCGAGCTTCAGGACCTCCGGAGTCACCTGCTCGGAAACGGGTGACCTGGCATCGCCAAATGTCTTCAGTTCCCGGACAGCGAGATCGGCTCGCTGGCTCCAGCCGGCCGTTCGAACCTCATCGAGCAATTCGATCCGGTCGAGCTCCGGCGCATTCAGCACCGCCGAGAGCGCCGTCAGCGCTTCCGGCTGCCGAATCGAACGCAACACCTCGGCGAGCGACCCGGAATCGGGAAGTTCCGCAATGCCGGCATCGAACGCCCGCGCAGCCGCCAGAATCGCGTCCCGGTTGAGCCGCGATGGCTGCCCGGCATCGATGAATCCCCAGGCATGGGGTGAGGCGGGCCGCGCGTTGTCGGCGACATCGGTCAGGGTGTTGAGGAGGGACCGAATCCGCGCCACTGCTTCCGGCGTCGTTTGGGCGGGCCAGTTGGTCGGGATCGGCAGCGCCGGCACGTCGTCGTCGATCGTCAGTTCCTGGGTGCGGGCGC
>JADLGF010000012.1 GCA_020849415.1 Thermomicrobiales bacterium | reverse complement strand
CGCCGATGCGATCGAAGCTCTGATAGAGGAGCACGGCCGCGACCGAGAAGGCGGCCAAGCCCAGCACGACGTAGCCGGGTTGGTTGGTCGCCAGGTAGATCATGGTCAGGAAGATGCTGAAGAGGAGAAGGGAGGCGCCGAGGTCGTTGCCGGCGATCAGGATCAGGATGGCGGCGCCCCACATCGCGCCGAGGGGAATCAGGGTCGGGATCGGCGGCAGCGGCACGCGTCCGACCCACCAGGGACTGGCGAGCAGTTCGCGCCGTTCATCGAGGTACGACGCGAGGAAGATGACGAGCGTGATCTTGACCAGTTCCGAGGGCTGGAACTGGAGCGGTCCGATTTCGATCCAGAGTTTCGCGCCGTACTGCTCGCGCCCGATCATCACGGTCAGCGCCAGCAGCGCCAGCGATCCGGCCAGCAGCGAGTAGCGATAGCGGCGCAACAGGTGCAGTCGCCGGCGCAGACCGAGGGCGGTCGCCATCATCAGCAACATGCCGAGCAGGAGATAGAGCAACTGGCGCTGCGCGATGGTGCCGAGTCCGACCGTTTCCAGGGCCGGGCTGAGCCGCTGCATCATCAACAGGCCGATGCCGGAGGTGGCGGTGACGAGCGGCAGGATCAACTGATCGCCGGTGAAGCGGGCGAGACTGAAGCCGAGACTGACCGCCAGCGCCAGTCCGCCGAAGGCGAGCCCGACCCAGATGTCGCTCCAACTCCACTCGATCACGCCGCGCGGTACGAGCACGATCGTGAGCAAGCCGATGACGGTCATGATCGCCGGGGCGATCAGGAGCCGGATTTCCGTCCAGCGCGACGGCGCCGGCCGGGCCGCGATCACGCCGGCGACCCGTTCAGGTAGCGACCGGCGATGGCATCGAGCCGGTGGCGCTGCTCGGTGGTGACCATGGCGGGATCGGTGATGATCGCACCGGCCAAGGCGGACCCGCAGCCGCAAGCAGGATCAGGGAGGGTCGCTTCGGCGAGGGAGCGAATAATGGCGCGGGCCGCTTCGGAGTTCTTGTGCAAACGCTCCTGCACCACCTCGACCGTCACCGGCTCCTCTTCCTCGTGCCAGACGTCGAAATCGGTGACCATCGAGAGGGAGGCGTAGCAAATCTCGGCCTCGCGAGCGAGGCGGGCTTCGGGCATGGCGGTCATGCCGATTATCGAAGCGCCCCAACTCCGGTAGAGACTCGATTCGGCTTTGGTCGAGAATTGCGGTCCCTCGATGCAGACGTAGGTGCCGCCGCAGATGACCGGATGACCGGCGCTGTCGGCGGCCGAGGCGAGGGCGGCGCTGAAGCCGGCGCAGAAGGGATCGGCGATCCCGACGTGCGCAACGACGCCCTTTTCGAAGAAGGTGCGTTCCCGCCCGACGGTGCGGTCGATGATCTGATCGGGAATGACGAGGGTCAGGGGCGGCAACTGCTCCTGCAGGCTGCCGACGGCGTTGACGCTGAGCAGGTGGGTGACGCCGAGCTTCTTGAGCGCGTAGATGTTGGCGCGGTAGGGGAGTTCGCTCGGATTGAGGCGGTGGCCCGAACCGTGCCTCGGCAGAAAAAGGAGATTGGTATTGCCGAGGGTACCAGCGGTGATCGCGTCACTCGGCAATCCGAACGGCGTCGGTACGATCACCCGGCCGGTGATTTCGAGTCCGGGCAGATCGTAGAGTCCACTGCCGCCGATGATGCCGAGTTTCATGAAGGCTCCTGGCTTTTGGTCGTTGGCTCTTGTCTGTTGGCCGTTGGGACGGCGTTGGCCCGGTTCATTTTCATGGGTTACTGGTGGTGGCGGCAACTTCGATCAGGACCGTTGGCTACCCGAGACACTTTGGGTGTGAAGTCAGTGTGGCGTCTCGCGACCTGTGGTTCGAAACCACAGGCTGAACACGGAAGCGGCTCCGCCGCTGACCGATGCGCATGGATGTGCTAAACGCCACCGTCAGCGCCGGAGGCGCTTTCGTCCTCAGCCTTGCGCTTCAGCGTAAGGACTGCAACGTTACACTCAGGGTTGAAGTGCGGGGTGGGTGACGGTACACTTCACCGGTTGACATTCGATTACGGGCGCTTGCGAGTTTACGGAGCGCCGGTTGACAGGAGAAGCCGCCAGATGGCGTTGCAAACAGAGCGCAAGACCGAAATCATCGCGGATTTTCAGAAGCACGAGTCCGATACCGGCTCGCCGGAGGTGCAGATCGCCCTTCTGACCGAGCGGATCAACGAGCTGACCGATCACCTCCGCACCCACCGACACGATCACCACTCACGCCGCGGGCTGCTCAAGCTCGTCGGTCAGCGCCGCCGCTTGCTCGCCTACCTGAGCAAGAAGGACATCGAGCGTTACCGCGCGACCATCACCCGCCTCGGGCTGCGCAAGTAGTCTGGCGGTGCGCCGAATGAGCACGATGGATCAATCAGGCTCGTTCACCGGCGCCGTAGCTTCGGCCAATGAAGCCCAGGGAGCATTGATCCCTGGGCTTCATGCTGTTATCGAAACTGACCGAACCGGCTGCTAGAGTAGAGCCGGGATCGATCGGATACCCCGGGCGCGACTGCCCGGGCGTACGCATCGGGATGGATTGAGGGTTTGGAGCGGGTCGCGGAGCTATCGGCGCTCCGCTCCAGTCCCTCAAACCTCCCCAACGGGCAACCGGAATCGTTCCGGGCGCCGACGGCGGCAATCGGCCGCCGAACATGGCCGCGTGGCCAGGGAGTTTTCATGAACGACGGCAAACAGGTTACGACCGTCTCGCTCGACGTAGCGGGTCGGGAGCTTTCGCTCGAGAGCGGGTTGCTCGCGGAGCAGGCGCACGGCGCGGTTGTGGTTCGTTACGGCGACACGATGGTGCTGGCGGCGGTGGTCGGCGAGAAGGAAGCGCGCGAATCGGTCGATTTCTTCCCGCTCACGGTTGACTACGAAGAAAAGTCATACGCCGCCGGCAAGATTCCGGGCGGATTCATCAAGCGCGAAGGCCGGCCGACCGAGAACGCGATTCTCGCCGCCCGCCTGACCGACCGCCCGATTCGCCCGCTCTTCCCGAAGGGCTACCGGGCGGAAGTGCAGATCATCAACACGGTGCTCTCGGCCGATCAGGTCAACGATCCGGCGATCCTCTCGATCATCGGCGCCTCGGCGGCCCTGACGATCTCGCAGATTCCGTTCGAAGGTCCAATCGGCGCGGTGCGCATCGGCTATCTCGACGGTGAACTCGTCGTCAATCCGAGCTACAGCGATCTCGAGCGCTCGGGCATCCAGATGGTCGTGGCCGGCACCGCCGACGCGATCATGATGGTCGAGGGTGAAGCGAACGAGATTCCGGAAGCAACCCTGCTCGCCGGCATCGTGCTCGCGCACGAGGAAATCCGCAAGATCTGCCAATTGCAGCTCGACTTGCAGGCGACGATCGGCAAGGAGAAGTGGACCTTCACCCCGCCGGCAAAGAACGTGGCGTTGACCGATGCGGTCACGGCCGCGATCGGCGACCGCCTGCGCGACGCCGTCTACAATCCGAACAAGGTTGTCCGCCTCGAAGGCACTGGCGATCTCAAGAGCGAAGTCGTGGCCGAGTTGATGGCTGGCGATCTCGGCTACACCGAGAAAGAGATCGGCGACGTCTTCGAATCGCTGCTCAAGGCTGAGGTTCGCGGCGGCATCCTTTCGAACGGCGTCCGCCCGGACGGCCGCAACACCACCGAGGTTCGACCGATCTGGAGCCGCGTCGGCTACCTGCCGCGCGTGCACGGCTCGGCGATCTTCACCCGCGGCCAGACCCAGGTGTTGACGACGGTCACGCTCGGCTCGACCGCCGAGGAGCAGAAGCTCGATTCGATCAGCCCGGAGACGTCGAAGCGGTACATCCACCATTACAACT
>JADLGF010000011.1 GCA_020849415.1 Thermomicrobiales bacterium | reverse complement strand
GCCGCCTTCGGCGTCTGGCTGCCGCGCGGCACGGAAGTCAGCGTCAACTACTACGACGCCCTGCTCGACAACGCGGACTGACCCATGAAGCGGCTGCGCTCGGTCAGGGCGCGCTCCTTCTTCGTCTTCGGCCTGCTCACCGGATTACTGATCGCTTCGACCGTCACGATCGTCTCGGCTCGCCGCCACGCGGAGCCGTCGATCCATCTCCTTGCCAGCGGCAACGGACTCTCGGCGCTGATCACCGGCGCCACCGGCCGCGTGTTGATGGTGAACGGCGATGATCCTGCTGCCTTCTCCAATGCCTTCGGTGACGCAACGGCCGACCCACTCCGGCGCATCGATTTGGTCATCCTGATGCCGGATGCCACCGAGCAGATGGCCGAACGGGCGGTGAATCTGGCGGCACCTGAGCGCGTATTTGCCCTGCCTCATCACCGCATGCACCCCGGCAATCGAATCAACGATTTGAGGATTCGGGCGATCGACGGCACGAGCGAGTTCCGGCTCGACGAGCGGCTGACGCTCACGATCGATCCCGGCGCGGATCGGGGCTGGACGATCGAGATCTCGTTCGATGAAGCGCGCATCGTGCTCGCCCGGAGTGTCCCGATCCGAACGCCCACCGACGTCGATCTCCTGATCATCGGCGGTCCAGACAACGGCAAGGCGCTGGGTGCGGTGTCGATCCCCACGATCGCTCCGGAAAGCGACATGCCCGGCGAACAATTCGCCGGGCACGCGCACGTCATCAGGATGGTTGGGAGCGAGGAGGTTGTGACGGTTCGGCTGCGCGACGACTCACTCCGGATCGACGGCTGAGTGAATCAGCTCACCTGGCTGCGCTTCTCGACTTCGGCCTTCCAGGTCGCTTTCGCCTCGGCGAGCAGCTCCGGGTTCTCGATCAGATCGATGCCGGTCAGCGCCAGCGCCTTCGCCACCAGCAGCGTGTTCTGGTAGCCCAGTTCACTGTCCGAGGCCGCCACCACGTCGGGCGAGTGCCAGGTGATCACCCGGTCGACGATCGGGTACGAGACTTCGAGCGACGGCGTCACGTAGCTGACGTTGCCCCAGTCGGTCGAGCCGCTTCCCGCCTCCGGCTTCGACTCCGGAATCGGCAGGCCGACCGCGTCGAGATGCTTCTTCAACACCCGCGCCATGACGTGATTGGTGATCATGTCACTATTGGCTTCCTCCGGCGTGGAGAACTCGAGGCGCGTGCCGGTCATCAGCGCCGCGCCCTCGGCGATCTCCTTGACCCGATCGGCCAGCTGCAGCATGTAGGCGGTGGTGCCGGCGCGGACGAACCACTCGGTCGCCGCGTAATCAGGGATCACGTTCGGGGCGAGGCCGCCGTGGGTGACGATGCCGTGCAGGCGAGCGTCGCTCTTGACGTGCTGGCGCAGCGCGTTGATGCCGTTGAAGACGTGGATCACCGCGTCGAGCGAATTGCGGCCGTTCCAGGGATCGCCGGCCGCGTGCGCCGCTTGCCCGTGGAACTCCATCCGGACCAGCATGCAGGCCAGCGCCTGCCCGCTCCCTTCGACGGTCGGGCACGAGGCTTCCGAGGTGCCCGGGTGCGCCCCGAGCGCCGCGTCCACCTCGGCGAAAACGCCGGCGTTCGCCATCAGCACCTTGCCACCGACGGCCTCCTCGGCCGGCGTGCCAAACACCGCCACGCGACCGGACAGCCCACCATCGATTGCGGCCTTCAGCCCCAGGCCGGCGGCAATACCGGCGATGGCAATCAGGTTGTGTCCGCAACCATGCCCGAGGCCCGGCAACGCGTCATATTCGGAGAGGTAGGCGATCAGCGGGCCGGTGTCGCCGGCGAGCGCCGAAAAGGCGGTTGGGATGTCGGCGACGTTGCGCTCGACCTTGAAGCCGAAATGCTCGAGCAGATCGGCGCACGCCTTGCTGCTCTTGAATTCCTGCATGGCGATTTCGGGGTTGGCGTGAATGTATTTCGAGAGCGATACGATCGCATCGGCGTTTTCTTCAATGACCGCCACCACGCGCTCGCGGGCGCCATCAACTGCAATCATCACGTGCGGATTCCTCTCTTCCTATCGATGGAAAATCAAAGCCCATTGAGCGAATCGTACTAGCGGGTGAGCTTGCCGCACCACGGGCAGTAGACATCGGCCAGCGTCACCGCGCGGCCGCAGGCGACGCAAGCGACCGTAGTCGTTGGGCCGGTCTCCTCGTCATCGTAGTACCCGGCGGGACGAGCGCCCTCGATCTGCACCCACTCCCGGTCATCCCCGCCCCGGAAACGCGAGCCCCGTTTGCCGCCGTTGTCGGCCACGCGGTTCGTTTCGATTGGCGTGATCGGCATCGTGTTGTCGAGCGCGCTGCTCGATGATCGTCGTGTCGGCTCGACCTTGTAGGCCTCTTCCTGGTACGGCACCGATTCCTTCCGGGCGGGAGAGGGGTACGGTCGTCCGGCCGGCAATGGCGCCGGTCGACCCGAACCGCCGATCGCCAGCGCGACGATGGTCAGCAACACCGCCAGCACGATGCCGATGGCAATGGCATACGGCCGCTCATCGAGCACGAGCCGCGCGACCCGCGTGGCGTCGAGGAAAGCGCGATCGTCCGCATCGGCCAGAAAGTCCCGGTAGGTATCGAGTGCGTACGAGGCGAGCAGCACGCCGTTGATGCCACCCAGGATGGCGCCGGCGACCCGCTGCCCGATGGAGCGAGGAGGCGCGCCCACGGCGCTGCCGGCGCCCCAACCCAGGATAAAGAGCCCACCGATGAGCAGCCCGATCGTGATGACGAAACCGGCAGTGGTTTGCGAGATGGCGATCAGGTCGGCGAGGTCATCCGCCCAGCGGTCAGTCCAGGCCGAAGCCATCGCCCAACCGCCGAGAATGGCGGCGGCGGCGAACACCTCCCGCTGCACCCCACGCAGGAAACCGATCAGGGCGAAGAGGAGCGCTCCAGCCACGATCGCGGCGTCGAGAATGAGTTCGTTCGTTATCTCCACGGCCGATCGTTCCTGTCGCGTTCACTCGCCGGTACGCCGGCGTCCAGATTCGCGAACGCGCCCCGGGCGGCCGGTCCGCTCGGAGCGCGTTCGGG
>JADLGF010000010.1 GCA_020849415.1 Thermomicrobiales bacterium | reverse complement strand
TGGTTCGATGCTGACCGCATTCCCGCGGCCGGCGGCGGGATCCGCCGAAGTGACGGCGCCCGCTCCGCACGTGACAAGGAAAGATGATGGCGGACTCTAAAGACGCTCACGATACGATCGACGCGCTGCTCGGGGAGAATCGCACCTTCGCCCCCTCGGAAGCGTTTCGTAGCCAGGCGGTGGTGAGCGACCCCGGCATCTACGAAACGGCCAACGCCGATATCGAAGCCTTCTGGGCCGAGCAGGCAAAGATGCTCGATTGGTACAAGCCGTGGGACACGGTGCTCGAGTGGGATGCCCCCTTTGCCAAGTGGTTCAACGGTGGCCAGCTCAACGTTTCCTACAACTGCCTCGACCGGCACGTGCTCGCCGGCCGCGGTGATCGCGTCGCCTACCACTGGGAAGGCGAACCGGGCGACCAGCAAACGATTACCTACAAGCAACTGCTCGATGATGTCTGCCGCGCCGCCAACGCGCTGAGCGAACTCGGCGTCAAGCGGGGCGATCGCGTCGCCATCTACATGCCGATGATCCCGGAGCTGCCGGTGGCGATGCTCGCCTGCACCCGCATCGGCGCGCCGCACACGGTCGTCTTCGGGGGCTTCTCCTCGGAGGCTCTCTCCGACCGGATCAACGACGCCCAGGCCAAGGTGGTTATTACCGCCGATGGCGGCTTTCGCCGCGGCGCGCCGAGCGGCCTCAAGATCAATGTCGACAAGGCGCTCGAAACGACCTCAACCGTCGAGCACGTCCTCGTGGCGAAGCGGACCGGTCAGGATGTCGCCTGGGAGGAAGGGCGCGATATCTGGTGGAACGATCTGGTCGACAAGCAGTCGACCGAATTCGAGCCGGCCCGGATGGAGAGCGAAGATATGCTCTACCTCCTCTACACCTCCGGCACCACCGCCAAGCCCAAGGGTATCGTGCACACCACGGCCGGGTACCTGCTAGGCGTCACCGCCACCCACAAGTGGGTCTTCGACATCAAGGATGAGGATGTCTACTGGGCGGCGGCGGATATCGGCTGGGTGACCGGCCACTCCTACATCGTTTTCGCACCGCTGGCGAACTGCACCACCAGCGTCATTTACGAAGGCACCCCCGATCACCCGAACTGGGAGCGTTGGTGGGAGATCATCGAGCGCTACAAGGTGACGATCCTTTACTGCGCCCCGACGGCCATCCGCGCCCACATGAAGCAGGGGCCGGAGTACGCGGAAAAGCACGATCTCTCGTCGCTGCGCCTGCTCGGTTCGGTCGGTGAGCCGATCAACCCCGAAGCCTGGATGTGGTACCACGAGCACATCGGCAAGGGACAGACCCCGATTGTCGATACCTGGTGGCAAACCGAAACCGGCATGATCATGATCTCGCCGCTGCCGGGCGTGACCACCACGAAGCCCGGTTCCGCCACCTTCCCGCTGCCGGGAATCGACGCCGATGTCGTCGACAGCCACGGCGATTCGGTGCCGCTCGGTCAGGGCGGCTACCTGGTGATCAAGAAGCCGTGGCCGGCCATGCTGCGCGGCATCTACGGCGATCCCGAGCGCTTCAAGGCCACCTACTGGAGCCGTTACCCCGGACTCTACTTCCCCGGCGACGGCTGCAAGCGAGACGAGGACGGTTACTACTGGCTGCTCGGCCGCGTCGATGACGTGATGAACGTCTCCGGCCACCGTCTCAGCACCACCGAAATCGAAAGCGCGCTCGTCGCCAACGACGTGGTGGCGGAAGCGGCGGTCGTGGGTCAGCCCGATTCCCTGACCGGCGAGGCGATCTTCGCCTTCGTCATCCTGAAGGCGGGCATCGAGGCGACACCGGAACTCGGACAGGAGTTGCGCCAGTTCGTCGCCAACAAGATCGGTCCGATCGCGCGGCCGAAGACGGTGATGTTCACGCCCGATCTGCCGAAGACGCGCTCCGGCAAGATCATGCGCCGCCTGCTGCGCGATATCGCCAGCGGCCGCACGATCGGTGATACCACTACCCTTGCCGACGCCGGCATCGTCGAATCGATCCGGGAAGCGAGTCTCAGCTCGAAGCAGGACGACTAGCAGTCACCACAGCGAACGCGGCGGGCGGACGATTTCGGAATAGGAGCGGCATCCTGTGACCACTCGATCGTTTTCCCGCCGCGTTCTGCTCGCCGCTAGTCTCGCCGCCGCGACTCTCACCCCGAGCCGCATCTCGGCGCAGAACTGGTCGGCCGCCTCGGACCGCGCATTCGCAATCGCCCGGCTCGAAAGCCGGCGGAAATACAGCGCGCTCTACGATCTGATGCACCCGGACGCCCAGGCGATCGTGCCGCGCGAGGTCGTGATCGGCTGGTACAACGATTACCTGCCCGGCTCCGACGTGCTCGGCGAACTGACATCGGTGGACAACATCGATTTCATCGACTGGACCTGGGCGGTGACCGGCGTCACCTACCCGAACACGGCCGAGGTGTCGTTCACGCAGACGGTCACCCGGGGTGGTGTCGCCAGCGAGTTTTCCGATATCGTCCGGCTCGTGCCGGTTGATGATGTCGATTACCGCTGGTTCTTCGGGCGGAGCGCCGACTTCGTCAACGAGCAGATCGCGCTCCACGGCCGCTCTGCCGGTACGGGCGAATTCACACTTCACCGGCTCGGCGTGCTACCGGGGCTCGACCTTAGCGGCGGCGACGTGATCAATAACGCCGGCGTGGTCGCCGGTGACTCGAGTCCATTCGGCGATCCTGGCGATCGTGGCTTCATCTACCGAGATGGCGAGATGCTTGCCATGGACGAGCTGCTCGGGCTCGACCAATGGGTCAATTACCCGCGCGCGATCAATGAGTCTGGTTCGATTGTCGGCGGCACCGCTCCGTTCGAGGGCACCTTCAAGCCCTATCTGATCGAGGGCGATGCTTACCGCGAATTGCCCCGGATGGAAGACCGCAATCATGCGATAGCAATGGGCATCAACGACGCCGGCCTGATCGTCGGCGACGCCTTCGGCTTCTCCTTCGGAACCGGCGGCACCGTCCCCAATCAGGCCGTTTGGTGGCC
>JADLGF010000009.1 GCA_020849415.1 Thermomicrobiales bacterium | reverse complement strand
TGATCGCGGCGAACCCCGCCCGCTTCTTCAAGCCGCCCTATCTCGGACCGAAAGGCTGGATCGGCATTCGTCTCGATACCGATTGCGATTGGGGTGAAGTCGCCGATCTGATCGACACCAGTTACCGGTTGATCGCGCCGAAGAAACTCTCGGCCCTCCTGCCCGGATAACCCAATGACGTATCGATCACCCTGGCTCGAACGGTTGCAAGCGATCTCCCTGGCGCTTCCCGAAGCGACCCAGCAGTGGACCTTCGAAATGGACACCTTTCGGGTCCGGACGAAGATCTTCGTCTGGGTGATGGAGAACAAGGGGATCGACGCGATCGTGATCAAGGGCCGGCCCGGCGACAAGGAGATGTTGATGTCGGCCGATCCGCACCGCTTCTTCGACACGCCGTATCTCGGTCTGAAGGGCTGGTTCAGCGTTCGATTGAGTGACGACACCGATTGGGACGAGATCGAGGACCTGATCGACACCAGTTACCGGTTGATTGCGCCGAAGCGACTCTCGGCGCGGCTCCCCGGCTGATTTCGATCAGCAGACCGGCCGCAATGGCGCGCTGCCCAGCAACGCCCCCACCTCACCCGGCGGCTGCGGTGCGGCGAAATAATAGCCTTGGGCCTTGTGCACCCCGACCGACCGCATCGCGTCCGCCTGCTCGGCTCGCTCCACCCCTTCGATCGCAACGTCCAACCCGAGCCGCCGGGCGAAACCGGTCAACGCTTCCACGATCCGCAGATTATCCGGACCGGCCGCCACGAACGAACGATCGAGCTTGATCGCATCGATGTGCGCCTGGCGGAGCAGCGTCCAGCCGGCGTTGCCGGCGCCGAAATCATCGAGCGCCATCCGCACACCGAGGCCGCGCAGTTCGTCGATCAGCCCGACCGCCGATTCGAGCTCGGCGAGCGTGATCGATTCGCTGATCTCGAATCGCAGCCGTCCGGGTTCGAACCCCGTCTCCCGCAACGTCGCTCGTACATCATCGACGAACCGGGGATCACGGATCTGACTCGAACTGAGGTTGACCGCCATGGTGAGCGGATGCCCGGGCCGCTGACACTGCCAGGCGCGGCCTTGCGTGCAGGCATCGTGCAGCACCCAGCGGCCAATATCCCGCAACAGGCGGTCTGACGCGATTCCGAAGAGAAAATCGCCCGGTTGCAGCGTCCCGCGCTCGGGATGATCCCAACGGAGCAGCGCCTCGCATTCATCGGCAATGTGCGTGTTCAGGTCGACGATCGGTTGATAGTAGAGACGCAGCTGGCCCGTCGCCAGGCCATCCCGGAGTTCCCGTTCGAGTGCGAACTGCTGGCGAATGCCGTTGGCCGAGCCGGTGCCAAGGGTATCGGCATCCCGCACCGGCTCCGATTCCCGGTGGTGGTACATGGCCGAGCCGGCCCGGCGCAACAGGGTGTCGAGTCCTTCGGCGGGTTCCGATTCCGCCACCCCGATCGAGATGCTGACCACGATCTGCTCGTCGCCGGCCTCGATCGGCCGGGCGATCTCGCGCGCAAGTTTGGTCGCGAAGCTTCGGCCATCGATCGTGGCCGGCAGCAGGATGGCGAATTCATCGACGCCGGTGCGCGCCGCCAGCGCGCCCGCCGGCGCGTGCCGCTCGATGCGCCGCGCCACCTCGATCAGCACCTGATCGCCACCGGCGAAATCGAGCGCGGTGTTGATCTTGCGGAAGTGATCGAGATCGAACAGGATCAGCGCCCCGAACGCGGGCATTCCCGTCCCACCCGCCGACAGCAAGCCAGCGTGGGTCAGCAGACCGGTCAGGGAATCGATGGCGGGATCAACCGGGTCGCCGGGTGCGGGGGCCGGCGCCATGAATTTGAAACGCACTCGATCGAGTACGCGAGCGAACCGCATGCCCGCAGCTTTCCATGAATCGAACCGGCTATGCGCGGCACCGCGACCGGCGACGGGGCCAACCCGATCGGGTCACCCATATGGATAAGTATATCCTCCTAGGCATCCGTTGCCTACCGGTCATTATGTTCGTTGTAGCCATCGCGCATTCCGCGGTGCGTGAAACTCCGGCGCCGTTCCGTATGCTCCGTTCCGCCCGGTGGCGGGGAATGGCGGTACCCTATGCGCACCATCGGTTCGCGCGTTCCACGCCCGATCCGGCATCGCGTTCGCGATCAGGAGGACTCGTCAATGCTCGGAACCCTCACCGCGCGCCTGTTCCGCTCCGGATTGGCGCTGCTCTTCTGCCTCTCCATGGCCGGCGCCGCGCTCGGCGGCGCTCCGCGCATCGCCGCCCAGGAAAGCGATTCCCCGTTGCCGGACTTCGCCACCCTGCCGGCCGACGCGGAACTGCTCGGCGGCGCCGGCGGCGCGATCGACGCCGCTGGCATCGGCACGCTCCTCGTCGAACGGATCGTGATCGAACCCGGCTCGGGCCCCGATCCGGTTGCCGGTCCGTTCGTGATCATGATCGAACAAGGTAGCCTCGTGTACGAGGATGATCTCGGCCTCGAGGCGGAGATTACGGACGGGGTTTCCCAGTTCTTCGCGCCCGGTGAAGGCGATAGCCTCACCAACTCCGGCGACGAACCGGCCGTGGTGATTCGCGCCGCACTGATCGTCGATACCCCGATCAACGGCGACCCCGGTCCCGAAGATGGCGGCGAGGACGACGGCCAAACCGATGATGGCGGAGACGACAGCGGCGGGATCGATGAAACCGGCGACGAACCGACCGACGACACCGGCGATGGCGACGGACCGGGTGAAGATACGCCGGTGAAACCGCGCGACGGCTTCGGCGGGAGCGGCCTGGTCGCCCGGCAGCTCGGCGACGTCAACGCGCTGATCCTGCAGCCGGCCGACGCGCCGGACGAAGTCGTGATCTCGCTCACGGACGCCGGCTTCACGCCCGATGCGGTCACGATCGCCCGGGGCGGCGTGCTCGTCATCGAAAACGCCGGCGAGGCCGCCTGCACCTTCACCATCGCCGATCTCGATCTCTCGATCGATCTCGGTGCAGGCGATATCGAACAGGCCACGATCGACGGACCCGCCGGCGAGTACGGCTGGGAGTGCCTCGATGATTCAGACGAGGTGATCGGCGACGGTCTGCTCACCATCGTCGACGATTCGGCCGAAGCCGATCCAACCGAAGAAGCGACCGAGGAGGCCGGGGAAACACCGGCCGCCGAGGCCACCGCCACGCCCGTACCCGTCACGGATGACGCTGCCGTCGATGGACCGACCGGCGAACTCCTCCAGAGCCAGCTCGTACTCGACGATGCGCGTGAACTCTACGCCGCGGCGGTTATCCTGCACCCCGGCGCCACGATCTCGCTGACCGAAGCCGATGGTGCGATCGGCGTCATCGTCATCGGCGGCGATCTGGGCGTGCACCGGGCCGGACGCGCGCCGGCCACCCTGCGCGATGGTCGCGCGGTCACCCTGCCTCCCGGCACCACCGCCGAGCTGACGAACAACGGCGAAGCACCGGTCACGATCATCCTGGCCGGCGTCACCGGCAGCCGCATCGGCGACACCGTCGTAGTGACCCCGACTCCGGAAACCGAGGCAACCGAGGAGCCCCAGGACGACGTCACACCCGACACCGGCGATACGACTGGACTCTACGAACTCTTCCCGACCGACGAGTCACTGGCGGCGCTTGGCCTCTATCCGACCTGGGCCGCGTTCACCGAGATCACCGATCCCGCCAGCAACACCTTCTGGTTCGCCGACGCCGATGCGGCCGCCGATCTGCTCGGCGGCGCGAGCTGGATTCAGTCGACGGAACTTCGCTACTCGAGCAATGGCGAGGAAACCAATTTCGGCACGGTCAATGTCTTCGGCATCCTGATTGACAGCTTCGAGGATGAGGATGGCGCCGGTGACCTCTTCGCCCACATCCAGCGCGATCCGTCCGGCGAGGAATCGGACGTTCTTTCCGGGGTGCCCGAGGTGAATAGCGTGGTCGAACTCGACCTGAGCGGGAATGACGCCGATCTGATGATCGTCGCCATCCACACCGGCTCGTACGTGATCACCCTCTTCGCCAGCGGCCAGGACCTCGATGTCCAGGCCCTCATCTACGAAGTCGCCGGCCTCATTTTCGGCACCGTCGGGTAACGAACGGCGCATCACTCCGCTCAAACAAACAGCGGCCCCGACCGGATTCCCGGTCGGGGCCGCATTCGTCAGACTGATTCTCGAAGTCGTCAGTCGGCGGGAAGGACGTCGAAGTTGGCCGCGACGGCGCCGTCGGTTGCGGATTCCGGCGCTTCGACGTGCGCGTTCACCACCTTGTCATCGATCAGGAACCACGAGAGTGTGGCCGCCGCGATGATGGCGATGCCGGAGACGATCACCGCGCGGTCCATGCCGGCCATGAAGGCGTCCGCCGAGACCTCACGCAGGACCACCAGCGCTTCGCCGAAGCCGCTCCGGACCTCCGCCGGCAGCTGGCTGATCACCGCCACCCCGGCGGTGGCCGCACCTGAACCGATCGTGTCGATCACGTCGCCGAGCGGAGCCATGGCCGGATCGGCGCGAAGCTCCTGAATGGAGTGATCACCGGCGAACTTGTCGATGTAGACCCGGTTCGCGATCGAGCCGAGCAGCGCCACGCCAAAGGCGGTGCCGATCTCCCGGATCGCGCCGTTGATCGCCGAAGCGATGCCGCTCTTCTCCGGCTCGACACTGTTGAGCACGGCGGTGGTCATCGGCGCCCAGATGAACGACATACCGAAGCCCATTGCCACGAAGCTCGGCAGCAAGTGCCAGTAGCTGGCGTGCGCGCCGGCCCAGAGCAGCAGGAGCATGCCGATGCCGGTGATCGTCATCCCGGCCGAAATCAGGCGGCGCGGACCAAGCCGGTTGATCATCACACCCGAGATCGGCGACATCACCATCATCGTGATCACCATCGGCAGCAGCGCCACGCCGGTCTTCATGGGCGAGAACCCGTGGATGTTCTGCTGGTAGAGCGTCATGAAGAAGGCGACGCCGGTGATGAGGAACGAGATCATGAAGGCATCGATATTGGCGCCGGTGAAGGTGCGCGATTTGAAGAAGCGCAGCGGCACCATCGGGTTCTCGGTCCGGAGTTCAACGAGCACGAAGATGACACCGAGGAGAGCCGTCAGGCCGAACCCGGCCAGGATCAGCG
>JADLGF010000008.1 GCA_020849415.1 Thermomicrobiales bacterium | reverse complement strand
GCAGCACGCTGGTGTACAGGCTGCCGGGGCCGAGCACGATCAGGTCGGCGTTGCGGATCGCCTCGACCGCCGGTTCGTGCACGACCGGCTGCTCGTCCGAGTCACTGACCCGTTGCAGGAAGAGTTCGCTGATCCGGCTGTGGCTGTGGCCGATTTCCGATTCACCGCAGATGGTGCGGCCATCGATCAGATTGGCGCAGAGATCGACCGATTCGAGTGTGGAGGGCAGCACCCGGCCGCGGGTGGCGAGCACTTTCGACGATTCGATGACGGCTTCCTCGAAGCTGCCGGTCACCTGGGTGAGGGCGGTTATGAAGAGATTGCCGAAGGAGTGGCCGGCGAGTTCGGAGCCATCCTTCTCGAAACGGTAATTGAAAAGTTGGGTGACGATCGACTCATCTTCCGCCAGGGCGACGATGCAGTTGCGGATGTCGCCCGGGGCCGGCATCTCGAATTCACGCCGGATGCGGCCGGTGCTGCCGCCATCGTCCGCCACGGTAACGATGGCGGTGATCTCGAACTCCTCGATCGTTTTCAGACCGCGGAGCAGCGTGGAAAGCCCGGTGCCGCCACCGATCGAAACGACGCGAATCATCTCCGGCTCGGCCGGGGTATCGCGTTTCTGCTGGAGGAGATCGATCAGGGGGAGATCGCTGTCAATCATTTCCATGAGGGGTTTGACCACCGAGATGCTGAGCCGGTAGAGACCGAGGACGATGAGCGGTACACCGACGGCGAGGAGGATGATCTCACGCCAGGGGTGCGGCAGGAACTGCAGGGTGGCGTTTCGCACCTGGGTCGTGAAGGAATCCGGGAAGTCGATCGTACGGTAGGCCCAGGCCAGTCCCATCGCCAGCGCCAGGCTGGAAATGGTGACGCCGGCGCCCACCAGGACGAACCAGCGTTTGACCGACATGCCGGGATGCAGCCACCGGCGCCATTCTCGCAACATCACACCCGGCGTTCGTACGCGTGGCGATTCATCACCCAACCGACCATGGCCGCGAGTATAGCACCGCCGCGAATCGCTTATACTGGCGGCGGTGATCCCCGGACGTGGCCTTCGTTGCGTTCGTATGCCGGATAACGCCCCCGATTGGTCAGGGTAGGGCGGCGGCGCTATACTGTGAAGCAACGGATCCAAGGTTCCCAGACGTGGGTGTCCGCCCCCACGTTTTTTTGTGCGCTACGAACCCCGGAACCCCTGAAACTGGCGGGTATTGTTCACTGGATAACCCAGGCGCCAAGGAGGTGCGCGGCATGAGGAGCGATTTCGATACCGCTATTCTCCAGATTGCCGGTGAGCGTGGCATCCCCCGGGAAGCCGTGCTCAATTCTGTGCAGCACGCTCTTGGAGCGGCATACCGGAAGATGACGAATACGCGCGAAGAAGTCGACGTCGATGTCGAGATGAACTTCGCGAGCGGTTCGTTCCGGGTTTTTCACAAGCTCAACGTCGTTGAAACCGTCGAGGATCCCGATACGGAGATCTCGCTGGCCGAAGCGCTGGCGCACAGTACGTCGGCCCAGATCGGTGACGTGATCCGGATCGAGCGAACGCCGGAAAACTTCGGCCGGATCGCCGCCCAGAACGTCAAGCAGATGGTGCTGCAGCAGATTCGTGATTACGAGCGGCAGTCGATCTACGATCAATTCCGCGATCGCGAAGGCGAAGTGATCAACGGCATCGTGCAGCGGGCCGATTCCCGCACGGTCATCGTCGAACTCGGCCCGGCCGAGGCGGTGATGCCGGTGCGCGAGCAGGTGCCGAACGAGCGGTACCGCCCCGGCCAGCGCGTGAAGGTGCTTCTTAAGGAAGTCAGCCGCGATCAGCGCGGCCCGCAACTGGTCGTATCGCGCGCCACGCCCGACCTGATCAAGCGACTCTTCGAAATGGAAGTCCCCGAGATTTCCAGCGGCGCCGTCGAGATCATGGCAATCGCCCGCGAACCGGGCGTGCGCTCAAAGGTTGCGGTCGCGGCCCGGCAGGAGAAGGTCGATCCGGTCGGCTCCTGCGTCGGCATGCGCGGCGTGCGCATCCAGAACATCGTCAACGAGCTCTATGGCGAGAAGATCGACGTGATCGAGTGGTCGGCTGATTCCGCCACCTTCATCGCGAACGCCCTCAGCCCGGCCAAGCCGACCAGCGTGCAACTGAGCGAGGGCGACGGTGAAAACCGGATCGCGACCGTGATCGTGCCGAGCGACCAGATGTCGCTCGCCATCGGCAAGGAGGGGCAGAACGCCCGCCTCGCCGCCAAGCTGACCTCGTGGCGGATCGACATCAAGGATCCGGAATCACTCCGGGGCCAGGATATCGATCTCTTCCGCCGCGCCAGCGAATCGATCGCCGAAGCGGCGAGCGAGGAACTGATGTGGCAGGGTCGCCAGCCCGGCCTGGTGCGTGGCGGCATGATCTCGGTCCGGGGCAAGAGCATCGGGCCGCTCGATGCCGATCTCGATGGCCGCCAGATCGACTACGAAGTCAACGACGGCGTTGTCGAGGTCTACTACATCCGCGAATTGCGCCACCGCTTCGATTACGCGACCGGCGAGGCGCTGTCGCTGGACGATTACGAGTCGTAGCCATGCCTGCCGGAGGGCCGGAGTCCCGGGTGGGGACTCCGAAGAAGCGGAACAAGGGTCCGCGCCCGAAGCGCATTCCCCAGCGGATGTGCATTTCCTGCCGCGAGCGATCGGCGAAACGGACCTTGATCCGGGTCGTGCGAACGCCGGAGGGATCGGTGGAAATCGATCCGCACGGCAAGATGAACGGGCGCGGCGCCTATCTATGTGATGATCCGGCCTGCTGGCGTCGGGCGCTTTCAGGAGAGGCGCTCGCGCGGGCGTTGAAGATTGAAACGCTGCCGGAAGCGGCAGCAGAACGCCTGAGCCAGTTTGCCGCTGCGTTGCCGCCCATCGCTACGGACCAACCTGATGATGAGGCGCAACAAGGGGGTAATGAATGAGTGACCGTTTTGGAGCCAATCGCAACGGCGGCCAGCGCCGTGGCGGCACAAACCGCGGCAAACGCCGCGGCGGTTCGGGTGGTGCTCGAACGGTAGCGATCCGCAACACCGCGCCGGTGGCGCGTGAACCGGTATTGCTGCCGCCGGTGTTGACCGTGGCCGAACTGGCCGATCAACTCGAAGCGACGCCGATCGAGGTGATCCGCGAGTTGATGAAGGCCGGCATTATGGCCAACATCAACCAGCAGATCGACTACGCCACCGCCAATCGCGTGGCGGTCGAACTCGGCTGGGAAACGATCGAGCAGGTGCCGGAGGTCGTGCAGAAGGCGACCGCCGACTTCGAGAGCCGCCGGACCGAGGCCGCTTCAGATCCGAACGCGGTGACGCGCCCGCCGGTCGTGACCATCATGGGTCACGTCGACCACGGTAAAACGAAGCTGCTCGACGCGATTCGCGCCTCGAACGTGGCCGAAGGCGAAGCGGGTGGCATCACCCAGCACATCGGCGCCTACCAGGTCGAAATCCAGGGCAAGAAGATCACCTTCCTCGACACGCCGGGCCACGAGGCGTTCACCGCCATGCGCGCCCGCGGCGCCCAGGCGACCGATATCGCGATCCTGGTCGTGGCCGCGGACGACGGCGTGATGCCGACGACCCGTGAGGCGATCGCTCACATCCAGTCGGCCAACGTGCCGATGATCGTGGCGATCAACAAGATCGATCTGGCGGCCGCCAACCCCGATCGCGTCATGCAGCAGCTCTCCGAGCTGAACGTGATGCCGGAAGAGTGGGGGGGCGATGTGCCGGTCGTGCAGGTTTCCGCCCGCGAACGCCTCGGACTCGATGATCTCCTCGAGATGATCCTGCTCGTCGCTGAAGTCAACGAACTGAAGGCGAATCCCTACAAGCCTGCCAGCGGCGTCGTGATCGAAGCCCGTATCGACCGCAACCGGGGTCCGGTGGCGACGGTGTTGGTGCAGAGCGGCACGCTGAACGTGCGCGACATCGTGGTGGCCGGCGAATCGTGGGGCCGCGTGAAAGCGATGTTCGACGACCGCGGCAAGCGATTGCGCCGGGCGGAACCCTCGACCCCGGTCGAGATTCTTGGCCTGCTCGAGCCGCCGCAGGCGGGCGATGTCTTCCAGTCGTTCGAGACCGAGAAGGAAGCGAAGGACCTGGTTGAGCAGCGCGTGGCGCAGCGCCGGGCCGAAGCGGTCGTCGGCGATCGCGCCGTCAAGCTGACCGAGCTTTACAGCCAGATTCAGTCGGGCCAGACCGCCGAACTGCGCATCATCCTCAAGGCCGACGTGATGGGCTCGCTGCAGGCGATCCAGACGTCGCTGCTGAAGCTGAACGACGAAGGCGCCAGCGGCGTGATGGTGAGCATCCCCTACGCCGGCACCGGCGCGATTTCCGAATCGGACGTGGCGCTGGCGGTGGCCACCCAGAGCATCATCGTCGGCTTCAATGTCCGGCCGGATGTCGCGGGCAAGCGCGCCGCCGATCGGGACGATGTCGATATTCGCTTCTACAACATCATCTACAACCTGCTCGACGAAGTGAAAGCGGCCATGCGCGGCTTGCTCGCTCCGGAGTTCAAGGATGTCACCGATGGCTACGCCGAGGTGCGCGAGACCTTCAAGCTGCCGAGCGGCGATATGGTCGCCGGTATGTACGTGCTCGATGGCAAGCTGGCGCGCAACAGCCGCGCCCGTGTGCTGCGCAGCGGTACGGTGCTCTTCGAAGGCGGCGTGAAATCGCTCCGGCGGTTCAAGGATGACGTCCGCGAGGTGCAGGCCGGCTACGAGTGCGGCCTCGGGCTCGATGGCTTCAATGATCTGCAAATCGGCGACCAGATCGAATCGTATCACCGCGAGGAAATCGCCCGGGCCTAGCCCGGGCGAGCCTCCGGCCCGTTCCGTCGGGCCGCGGTATTCGATCGGATATGGAGGTGAGAGGTGAGCCGTAGAACCCGCCAGGTGGGCGAATTCCTGCGCGAAGAGCTGACCGATATCATCCGCCGCGACGTCAAGGACCCGCGCATCGGCTTCATGAGCGTGACGCGGGTCGATGTCACCCCCGATCTCCGGCACGCTGCCGTCTACATCAGCGTGCTCGGCACCGATCAGGAACGCGCCGACACCCTGGCGGCGCTCGTTTCCGCTTCCGGCTTCATTCGTCACACGCTGAAGCCGCGGTTGCGCATGCGCCAGATTCCGGACCTCGAGTTCCGCGATGATCGCTCCATGGAACACGCCGAAAAGAT
>JADLGF010000007.1 GCA_020849415.1 Thermomicrobiales bacterium | reverse complement strand
TCATCAATCCCCTCTATCGCCATCCGGCCCTGATCGCCGCCTCGATCGCCACCCTCGATCGGCTCAGCGGCGGCCGGGCCGTGCTCGGTTTCGGTCGCGGTCAGACGGAGTGGTACGAACGCTCCCTTGGCATCGCCGCCGATCGTCCGGTCGAGCGGATCGAGGAGGCGATCGGCCTCCTGCGCCAGTGGTGGTCGACGCCGCACCGGGCCAGTTCCGACGGACCGATCGGGGTCGATAGTTGGGAACGCCGGTTCGGCCCGCTCCAGGCTCTGCCGCCGATTCTCCTGGCCGCCGCCGGTCCCCGCGCCGTTGCCATCGCCGGGCGACTGGCGGATGGAATCATCTTCAATGAATTGACCTCCACACACGCGATGGCCCGGATCATCGCGGAAGCTCACACCGCCGCCGAACGCGCCGGACGGGATCCGGCGTCGCTTCAGTTCGTGGCGCGGCCGGGAATCGTGGTGACCGATGATCCGGCGGCGGCGATCGCGCGCAAGAAACAGGGCATCGCGTTGATCAACACCCTGCCCGGGATGGATCGACTGCTCGCAACGCCCGAGTTCGATGTCGCCGGCATCCTGGACGCGGCGCGCGCGGCGATGAAGACCGACGAGATCCTCGCCGAGGGGGGCGCGTTCACCGAGATGCGGCGCGAGGGGGACGTCGAAGCTGCCCTGGCGGCGATTCCTGACGACTTCGTGCGTCATCTGGCCGCAATCGGCTCGATCGCTGAGGTGCGCGCGCGGCTCGAGCGATTGCGGGCAATCGGCGTCACCGAAGTGGTGGCGATGCGAGCCGACCTGCCCGATCCGGCGGGCTGGCCGGCGTACATCGCCGCGCTACGGGCCCGTCCCGACCAAATCTGAATATCACCAATCGCCTGAAGCGGTCCCACGATCGATATCACCCAACCGGATGGATCAAATTGAGTGGCTTGAACGTTAAGGGTTTGTCGGGCCATTGTGCCCGCATCCGGCGTGTCCAATCGCCAGATGTCCCAGCCCGCGCGGCCGCCCCTGAACGGCGCGCTCCGATGCACTCAGGAGAGTTCGAGCCGTGACTGCGAATCAAGCCAGTTCCACCCACTCGGCGAACGAGGTGCGCGTGGATACCTACACCATGGCTGAAGCGGCCAGGTTGAAGGGCGTGTCCTATCACACCGTTTCCCGGGCAGTTCGCCGCGGCGCCCTGCCGGCGCAGCGCATCGGCAAGATGGCCTTCATCAACGCCTTCGATTTGCAGGCCTGGCAGCCGATGGTGCAGCGGGCGCCGCGCAAGTACCGCCAGCGCACCCCCCAACTCAATGCGGTGCCGACGGCGATCGATCTCGCCTCGGCCGAGCGGGTCACCTGGGCGGAGCAGATCACCAGCCTGATCGAGATGACACGGTGGACGGCGCGCAACCTGCCGCTCGACGAACACCTGCCGCTGCTGGTGGATCGCCTCGGCAGTGCGCTGGAAATGCACCGGCTGACGGTCTGGCGCATCGAGTCGAACGAGAATGTGGCCGAGCGGATCGCCGGCCTTGGCGCGCCATCGGGTGATTTTCCGGACCGCATGCCGCTGCCACTCTTCCCGCTGCTTGCCGACCTGGCGGCCCGCGCGGACGACCGGCCGGTTTCGGTCGACGATTATGGCTTGCGCCAATCGATGGCGATCATGGTGCAGCCGATCCGATTCGGTAGTCGTATCCACGGCGCCATGATCGCCGACCGCGGCGGGGAAACATTCCGCCTCAGCGAGGATCAGGTGGTTCTGGCGCAAACCGTCGTCGATCAGATGGCGATCGCCCTCGAATTCGATCTCCTCCGCCGGGAAGCGGGCGTCGTGTCCGTATAACCGAACAACGTAACAACGAGATGATCGGGAGCGAACCGGGCCGCGAGGTCCGGTTCGTTGCGTTGTTCCGCATGAGACATTCGGGCCGCGAAACCGGGGAGCGATCTGCCGCGTTTCAGAAAGCGCCAGGAAGAAACCGGCGCAGTTCGGGCGCCGGTTCAGCGTGATAGGGTAACCAGGGGCGTTCGCGCCGGTACCCGGCGTAGTGCGCCGATCGATCTCTGGCTGGAGTGTTTCACGTTGCCCGCGCCGGTGGTTCATACTGGCGATGAAATGACTCGTCATGGCCGGGCGGCATCAAGATTCTGGGGGAGGAGCGTTATGCGTTCCGCATCGAGGCATCATTCACTACCTGATCATGGGGCCGGACGCCGGCGGCTGCGAGGCGGCAATGTCGTTTCGCTGTTCGCGCTTATGGTCTTGCTTTCGGGTCTCTTGCTCCCGTTCGCATCGGTGCAGGCGTCCGCACCGTCGATCCGCGCCGATCTCCTGGCGCAAGCATCGATGCTGCCGGCGGCTCCGACGCCCTCGGCGGTGGTCGTGGTCGGCGATTTCCAGACCGCGTTCGGCTGCGGCGGCTGGGATGTCAACTGTGGCGCGACCCAGCTCCAGCGCAGCTCCGCCGGCATCTGGAGCGCCGTGCTCGATGTTCCGGCCGGGAATTGGGTTTTCCGGATCGTCACTCGCGCCGATATCGATCGTTCGCTCGGCGAAGGTGGAGACGCCAACGGCCAGGACATCCGCTTCGAAGCGTTCGATGGCACCGCCACCTTCTTCTCATTCAATGAGTTCAATGGCGAAATCGCCGTCGGCCCGTTCCTCCCGGGGCTGACCGCCACCGATGATTCCGGAAACCAGTATCAGGTCGTGCCGGGTCCGAATGGCGGCCAGACGGTCACGATCCCGGTGCAGGGCAGCACCAACGTCTCGATCTTCGCCGACGGCGCAGCGACCGACAGCCGCTTTGTCGATGTCAGCCAGCCCGGCTTCATCGTGGTGTCGGTCGACAGCAGCGGCATCATTCAGGATGCCAACGTCCGCATTTCCGCGTCGCTCCAGGTGTTCAAGCAAGATGAGGGCGGGAATCCGGTCACCGGTTCCTGTTTCGCGGTCGTGGATGGCCGCACCCTGCTCGGCCAGGCCTGCGATTCCAGCGACGGCGACGATGGTTTCACCACCATTCGATTCCCCGGCGGCATCCGCGCCGGCTCCTACACCCTGACCGAAGTCCGCACGCCGGACGGCGTCGACTCCGCCCCCGACCAGAACGTCGACCTTTTCGGCGGCGATTTCTCGGCGGTGATGTCCATCAGCGGCGGTGGCGGCGATGACGATGGCGGTGGCGATGAACCGCCCCCCGCGACCCAGGCCGACATCCCGCCGACCGAACCCGACACGTTCAATCTGACCCTCTACATCGTCGACCAGGATTACAACCCGGTCGCCGGAGGCTGCTACCAGGTCTCCGGTCACGGTGAGCAGTGCGATGAGGATCAGGACACGGTCGTCATCTTCGGCGATCTGGAGAGTGGCGACTTCACCGTCACCACCACCCAGGCGCCGGATGGTTTCACCGCCACCGATCCGCTCACGATTTCCATTGGCGGCGAGGATGCCGGCTACTACGTCTTCGTGAATCCGGCGGTGGTGCAGCAATTCGGCACCCTCTACGTCAACGCGGTTGACGCCGACGAGAATCTCGTTCCCGGCGCCTGCTGGCAGTTGCGGCCGCGGCCGAACAGCACCGGTGAGCGCGCTGACGCCTGTGACGGCGATGACGGTTCGCTCGACGGCGTGACCATCTTCTCCAATGCCGTCGCCGGCTCCTACGCCATCGATCAAACGGTGACGCCGGATGGCTACGAACCGGCCGGCCGCCGCAACGTCGATGTCCCCGCCAATGGCGAGGATTCGATTTCGATCCGCACCATACCCATCCTGGTCGAGGTGCCGACGGAAGAGCCGACGGCCACGACCGCTCCGGAGGAGCCGACCGCAACGACCGAGCCGGAGGCCGGCAGCTTCAGCCTCTCGCTGTACGCGACCGACCAGAGCAGCAATCCGCTGGTCGGCGGCTGCTACGCGCTCGATGGCGGCTCGGAGGTCTGTGACGACGACAACGACAGCGTCGTCATCTTCAGCGATCTCGAGAATGGCTCCTACGACGTCACCACCACGAGCGCGCCGGACGGCTTCGGCCCGAACGAGCCGCTCACGGCCGATATCAATGGTGAGGACGCCGCGTTCTTCGTGATCCACCCGGCGGCCGCGGCGGAAGCGGGCACGCTGTACGTCAGCGCCGTCGATGCGAACGACAGCCTGGTGCCGGGGGCCTGCTGGCAGCTGCGGCCGCGCCCGAACAGCACCGGCGAACTCGCCGATGCCTGTGACGGCGATGACGGCGCCCTCGATGGTGTCACCACCTTCTCCAACGCGGTTGCCGGCGCCTACGCGATCGACCAGACCCAGACGCCTGACGGCTACGAAGTGGCCGGCCGGCGAAATGTCGACGTCCCGGCCGGCGGAGAGAACGCGATCTCGATCCGCCAGCCGTCGTCCGCGCCGACCGCCACCGAGGAACCGCAGATCACGGCCGCGCCGGTGATCGTGTCGGTGCTCGATGCCGATGGCAATACCGTCGCCGGCGCTTGCGTGGCGCTGGCCGGCGATGAAACTTTCAGCGCCTGCGACAACGATGTCACCGATGTCGATCCCTCGGACGGCGTGATCCAGTTCGCCGAGGTGCCGAGCGGGGAATACACCGCCAGCGCCGATTCACTGCCGCCCGGGTTCGACGGCGCGGATACGGCCGCGGTTTCGGTGCCGGAAGGCAACGATGAGCCGGTCTTCGCCGTGCTTACCGCCGAGACCGCGCGGGGTTCACTGAGCATCGAAACCCAGTCGTACGCCGGCGATGTGCTGGCGGGCGCCTGCTATTCGGTGGCCGGCGGCGCGCCGGTCTGTGACAACGGCGAGGGCGACGCCAGCGACGCCGACGGCGTGATCCTGATCGAGGATCTGGCCGTGGGTGACTACCAGGTCGTCCAGACCGAAGCGCCCGACGGCTACGATGCCAACACTGAGCCGATGACCGCAACGGTGCCGGCCGGGGACACTGCCTTCATCTTCTTCTTCAATGCCGCGACGATTCCGCCGTTCGGCGACCTTGAAATCGTCACCGTCGATGAGGGAGGGACGCTGCTCGCCGGCGCCTGCTACAGCGTCGATGGCGGCGATCCGATCTGCGACAACGGCGATCGCGATAGCAATCCGGACGGCGGCACGATCCTGATCGAAGGCCTCGATGCGCCGGCGGACTACTCGGTCGGCCAGACGACCGCGCCCGAAGGCCACGATCTCGCGCCCGATGCGCAGACCGCGTCGGTGCCGCAGGCCGATACCGCCTCGATCACCTTCACCAACCAGTTGACGCCGCCGCCGACCGGCCGCGCCTACATCGTGACCCGGGACAGCGTCACCGGTGAGGAACTCGGCGGCGCGTGCTACCGCCTCGAGGGTCCGGAGACGATCGAGATCTGCGACGGTGACGGCGCGGATACCGATGAGGATCCCGGGCAGTTGCGCATCGGTTCACTCCTGGCAGGCGACTACACCGTCACCGAAATCGCGACGCCGGCCGGTTACGAGCCGTCCGCGGCGCAGAGCCTGACCGTGCCGGTCGATGAGGTCGGACGTGTCACGTTCGAACTGGCGGCGTCGGTCGGTTCGCTCCGCATCGCGGTTGCGTCCGACGGCGGCGAAGCCCTGGCGGATGCCTGCGTCAGCCTGAACGGCGGTGAGCCGATTTGCGACAACGGCGACGGCGACAGCGAATCCGCCGCTGGCGAGATCCTGATCGAGAACCTGGCGCCGGGTATCTACACCGTTGCCTCCGTGATCGCCCCGGACGGGTTCGAACTCGCGGGTGATCAGACGGTCGAGATTGTGGCCGGTGAGGAAGCGTCGTTCGACCTGACGCTGCCGGCGGTCCCGACCCCGGAACCGACCAGCACCAACACCCCGGAACCGGAGCCGACGGCGACCGCCACGAACACCCCGGAGCCGGAGCCGACCGCTACGGCCACGAACACGCCGGAACCGACGGCCACTTCGACTCCGGAGCCGCCGACGGCGACTCCGACCGAGGAGCCCGCCACGCCCGTGCCGCCGACGGCGACTCCGACCGAGGAGCCCGCCACGCCGGAACCGCCCACCGCGACTCCGACCGAGGAGGTGGCCTCGCCGGTGCCGCCGACCGCCACCCCGACCGAAGAGCCGGTGGTCGGTGCGATCGAGATCAATGTCACCTCGGCTGATTCCGCCGAGATCGAGGCGGGCTGCTTCGCGCTGACTGGCCCGGCCAACGCCGGCCCGGTGTGTGACGGCGACGCCAACGACGAAAGCGATGTTGTCGGCCAGGTTGTCCTGAGCGAACTGCCGGAAGGCGACTACACGGTTGCGCAGACCAGCGCCGCGGAAGGGTTCAACCCGGCCGGGCCGAGCCTGGCGAACGTGGTCGGCGATCAGACGACCGTGGTCGAGGTGGCCAATGAGGCGGAACCGCCGGCCACCGGCTCGATCGTAGTCACGATCCAGAATCAGGCGAGCGAACTGCTCGGCAACGCCTGCATCACCGTCGGCGGCACCGAGACCTGCGACAACTTCGCCGGTGATAACAATCCGTCCACCGGCGTGATCGAACTGACCGACGTCACCATTGGCGACTACGTCGTCGAGCTTTCGACCCCGCCGGCCGGCTACCTCCCGGCGGAGGCCCAGCAGTCCACCGTCACCGCGGACGGCGTGGCCGAGGTCACCTTCACGCTCGAAGCGGCGCCGGTTGAAACCGGCTCGATGTCGATCGAGTTGCAGGCGCCCGATGGCTCCGTGCCCGATCCGGCCGCGGCCTGTGTGATGGTTGCCGGTGGACCGGACGATGAATTCTTCGAATCGCTCTGCGATAACGAGGGACTCGATCAGGATCCGGCCGACGGCACGATCCTGCTCGAAGACCTGCCAGTCGGTGTCTACTCGGTCGGCCAGGCCGAGCCGGAAACGCCCGAGAATGTCTCGCTGGCCGAGGCGCAGTCGCTGCTTCCGGCGGATGCGACGATGAAGTCGGTCAACGTGCTGCCGAACACGGTCGTGATTGTGATCGTCATCATCATCCTGGTCGATCAGCCGGGTGACCTGGTGGTGGTCAAGACCGACGCCGACAGCAAGCTGCTGGCCGGCGCCTGCTTCACGGCCACCAGCGGCGCGACGAGCACCACCATCTGTGACAACGATGAGAACGACGGCAACAGCACCCAGGGCATCATCCGCTTCGAGGCGCTGCCGGACGGCGACTACGTTGTCTCCGAATCGACCACTCCGGACGGCTTCACGCCGGCGCCGGATCAGAATGTAACGATGGATGGCGGCGCGGAGGTGCTTACCTTCGTCAATCAGCCGCTGCCGAACCCGACCGGCACCCTGGTGGTGCAGAAGATCGACGGGAACGATGATCCGTTGCCGGGCGCCTGCTTCGCGCTGCGCCACCCGGTGACGAGTGAACTCATTGCCGGTCCGATCTGCGATGCCGCCAATGGCGCCGACGCCGATGGCGCGGCGGACGGCGAGATTACCTTCACCGACGTTCCCGCCGGCACCTGGACGCTGGTCGAAACGAAGACGCCGGGACCGGGCTGGCAGCCGATCGGGCCGCAGCTGGTGACGATCACCGTCGACACCACGCTGACCTGGCCGGTGGTGAACTCGATGATCCCGGGGCGCGTGCAGATCACGAAGCGCGACAACCAGGGCAACAGCCTGCCTGGCGCCTGCTTCCTGCTCGAACTCCAGGGTGGCGATTTCGACACCGAGGTCTGTGACAACCAGGCCGGAGACGCCAACGCGACGCCGGGCGTGATCCGGATCATCAACCTGCCGCCGGGTGAGTACCTCCTCACGGAAACCCAGCCGCCGGACGGATTCGTGGCCGGTGATCCGCAGACGATCCTTGTCGATGCGAACACGACCACCTTCCTGACGATCCAGAACCAGCCGTACGTGCCGCCGACCCAGACCGGCACCCTGGTGGTGAACAAGGTCGGGCCGAACGGCCAGCCGCTGGCCGGCGCATGCTTCGCCCTCTACAACGGCAAGACGCTCCTCGTGCCCTCGACCTGTGATTCCACCGATGGCGCCAACGACGGCACGATCCGCTTCACGAACGCGCCGGTCGGCACCTGGACGCTGGTCGAAACGGTGCGGCCCTCGGCCGACTTCCAGCCGGCGCCGAACCGGAACGTGACGATCAACCTCAACCAGACGACGACGGTGACGGTCGAGAACGTCTACCGCCTCGGCCGGGTGATGGTGCGCAAGACGAACCAGCAGGGTCAGCCGCTGCAGGGTGCCTGCTTCGATCTCGCGCCGGATGGCAAGGGTCCGCAGTGCACCAACGCCGATGGTGTGGTCACCTTCCAGGATCTGCAGCCCGGTTCCTACACGCTGCGCGAAACCGTGACTCCGCCGGGCTACCAGACGGGTCCGGACCGGACCGGCATTGTGGTCAAGCCGGGCCTGACGACGACGCTCAATGTCGTCAACAAGCTCGCGCCGCCGCCGCCGAACGCCGGCTCGCTGAAGCTGATCAAGTTCTTCTGCGTCAGCGGCACCGGCCAGAACTACCTGAAGTTCATCGACAGCTCCGATCCGGGCAGCGGCAATCCGTTGCAGAAGGCGGCCGGTTGTACGCCGGGTGACGCGACCTTCATCATCCGGCCGGTCGATGGCGGCATCAACTGGACCGTGAATACCGGCGCCGATGGCGAACTGCGGCTGCTGATGGCGCCGGGCCGCTACATCATCCGCGAACAGAACGGCACGCTGGAGGAAGAATTCCGCATCTTCACCGGTCAGCAGACGACCCTGGTGGGCCTCAACTTCCGGGTGCCGCCGAAGCCGGCGCCGGGCAAGATCGTGGTCTACAAGTACACCTGCGATCCCGGCTACGAAGGCACCTGGTACTACGACTTCGCGAACAACTGTCTCGAGCCGAACCAGCTGACGAATGGCGTCACCTTCCGCGTCCAGGGCGCGGCGGCGCAGGCGCAGGTGACCGGCACGAACGGCGTGAAGGGTCAGGCGGTCTTCTCGAACCTGCCGCCGGGCAACTACACCCTGGCGGAAGATGCTCCGGCCGGCGCGCAGAGTGTCTACCTCTTCTGCGGCCCGACGCTTGATTCGGCGACGATCCGCGCGGTGAATGCGCCGCTGGCGCTCTCGATCAAGGCCGGCGAAACCTGGTACTGCGGCGCCTTCAATGTCCAGGACGATGTCAGCGATTCGCGCGGCTCGATCCAGATCGAGAAGTGGGAGTGCGCGGGCCAGAACCTGCCGGCCAACTACGACTACGAGCGGAATTGCCGCCGGCTTACCACCGGCACCGCCAAGTTCTCGCTCTCCTTCTGGGATGGCACCAAGTACGTGCCGCGCGGAACGGGTGAGACGAACGCAGATGGCGTGCTTCGCTTCAGCCAGCTCGTGCCCGGCACCTACCAGCTGAAGGAGATCGGCAGCACCTGGTGCCACGCCGAATCGGACGATGTCAACGGCAAGGGCGACCTGATCGTCCGGGCCGGGACGCGCACGACGGTCTGGATCTACAACTGCAACCCGGTCAAGCAGGGCCCGAACACCGGTGTCGGCTCGACCGCGGGAGCGATCGTAAGCGGTCCGGCCTCGATGGGTGGCAGCCTGGCGCTCTTCGCGCTGGGGGCGCCGCTGCTCGCCCTCGCCGGTGGCCTGATGCTCCGCGACCGCAAACGCCGCGCGGCTTAACAGTTCGCGCACGATCGGTCTGAATCGAGAACCCCGGACGCGCGCGTCCGGGGTTCTCGCGTGATGGTGGCCCAGGTGGGGTGGCTCGCATTCGAAGGTGCGGTTGGCTACCATAGCCGACCGGTGATAGTGTCCGTTCACAGGCTGACGGCGAAACAGGGTTGGCGGGGCTGGCGTATCCTGTCCAGAGGCTGATCGACGACGCTCCCGCAGCAACGCTCCTCAGGCAGTGAAAACCCGAGGCAGGGAAGGGCCGGAACCATGCGCTTGAACCGAATTGCAGATGACCGCGGCGCCCACCGGAGCCGTTTTCTGGTGAGCCGGGCGATGCACCTGGGGTTGCTCGCGCTGCTGGTGCTCACGCCCTTGATGGCGACCTGGGCGCCGGGTGTTTCCGCGCAGGAGCCGGGTGCGACCGAACCAGCTTCGGGCAACGTGATCGTGGTGCTGCGCGACTCGGTGCAACTGGCCGAAGCGACCGATATCACGGACGAGATCGATAATGCGGTCTCGTTCGGAGCGGTACTGAACGGTTTCGCCGCCGAGTTGACGCCCGAGGAAGCGGCCGATCTGGCCGATGATCCTCGCGTTGCCGGCATCTATCCCGATGAGCCGGTCTACCTCGCCGAGGAGTACACGAACTCGCTGGGCGTCCGTCGCATCGGCGCGCCATCAGCGCACGTCGATCTGAGCGAAGGGCTGCCGTCGACCGTCAGCTCCACTGTAGCGGTGGTTGACTCCGGCGTCCTCTACAACCATCCGAACCTGAACGTGGTCGGCGGTTTTGACGCCTTGAGCGCCGGGAATCCTGATACCGGCGCGACCGACTGTGGCGCGCTCACTCCGGCGGAGCGAGCCCTGTTCGAAGACGATGGCCCCAACACCTGGGGGTCACCTTCGAATCTGACTCACGGCACACTGGTGTCAGGCATCATTGGCGCCAAGGGAGTCGGTGGCGTTACCGGTGTTGCTCCGGGCGCAGGTATCGTCGCCATCAAGGTCTC
>JADLGF010000006.1 GCA_020849415.1 Thermomicrobiales bacterium | reverse complement strand
AAACGGCGTGGCCACGGTCGATCTGAGCCGCGAGTTCCAGGCCGGACCGAACGAGGGCCAAACCGCCTCCGCCTCGCTGCTGGCGCGGCGCATGGGGCAGGTCGTTTTCACGCTGACCCAGTTCGATGAGATCGAATCGGTGGCGTTCCTGATCGAAGGGGAGCCTATCGACGCGCTCGACAGTGACGGCGCCGCTGTCTTCCGTCCGGTCACGCGCGAGGATTATGGGTCGATCACTCCGATCATCCTGGTCGAGACCCCCGGCGTCTGGCAGCGCCTGACCAGCCCGCTGCGCCTCTCCGGCACCGCCAACACCTTCGAGGCGAATGTCCAGTACCGCATCACCGATGCCCGTGGATCGAGCGTGATCGCCGGCTTCTTCTCGGCGACCTCCGGCAGCGGCACCCGCGGCACCTTCGATGAATCGATCGAGTTCGAGGTCACCCGGCAGGGTCGCGCCACGCTGGTCGTCTTCGAGCAATCGGCGGTCGATGGCCGAGAAATCAACGTGGTGGCGATCCCGATCGAGATCGTCCGCGCCGAAACGCCGACCCCGACCGAAACGGCCACGCCCGGTACCCCGGAGCCGATCGAAACTCCGACCGGCGAAGCCTCGCCGACAACCGACGCGACCGAAACCGCCACCAGTGAGCCAACCGCCACCGTGGAACCAACGGCGACCGAGGAACCGACCGCGACGGAAGAGCCGACCGCCACCGAAGAACCAACCGCAACGACCGAACCAACGGCGACCACCGCGCCCTAACCGAATCAGGACGGGAATGACGAACGGAGCAGCGAACCAAACGAGCAGCGACCAGCCGACGCTTCACGGGGTGCTGGTGCACAGTGCCTCAGCGCCCGGGAAGCTGATCCGGGTGGACGGAGCGGCGGCGCGGGCCGCCGGCGCCACCGTGATCACCGGTCAGCATCTGCTCGATCTCGATCCCTACATCGGCCCGGTGGTGCGCGATCAACCGCTGCTGGCGATCGATCGAGTTCGCTACACGGGCGAACCGGTGGCGCTCGTCCTGGCCGACGATCTGGATGCGGCACGATTCGCCGCGGCGCTGGTGACCTCTGAGGTCGGCCTACTCGCTCCCGGCGCGACCGGCGCGGCGAACGGGCAACCACCGCTGGTCCACCTGATCGAGATGCTTCGCCCCGGCCCCTCACCCATCGAAGGACTGATCGCGCCGAACCGCTCGAACGAACTGATGTCCCTGGTAGCGTCGATCGACCCGGTATTCCGTGAGGAGACCGATCCTTGGGAGGGAGTCACGTCGTTCGTGCTGCCGGCGGGTGAGAGCGGCCGGCTGCTCACGGCGCAGGCCACCATCGCCGGTTCGGATGTCACCCTTGCGAGCTGTTCGTTCGGGCACCAGAGCGCCCAACTCGCCCAACTCTTCGATCCGATCGGACTCACCATCTCCCGCACACCAGGTCGCGGCGCCTCGACGTTGGCGCCGGCGATCGACGCGCTGGCGATAGCCGCCGCCCGATCAACCCGCCGCCCGGTTCACCTGGTGGCTGCTACCGATGACTTCGGCTGGAGCGGTCCGCGTGGCCGGCTTGCCGTCATCGGTGCTGACGTCACCCTCACCATCGATGCCGGCGCGTCGGTCGGGAGCCTGCCGCTTCGGATGAACGAGCTCTCCGAGATGCTGGCGAACCGCTTCCTGACCGGGTCGTTGACCATCACCATCACGTATTCCGAATCACCGCCGATTGCCGCAACCCTCGACGATTGGCGAGAAGCGCTGTCGCGGGTATGACCGAACTCGCCGCTCCGCCGCCGCTGCTCCAGGCGAGCGGAATCAGCAAGCGCTTCGGCGCGGTCCTCGCCAACGACGCGGTTGATTTCGACCTGCGATCTGGTGAGGTGCACGCGCTGCTGGGTGAAAACGGCGCCGGCAAATCGACCCTGCTCGCCATTCTTGGCGGTCTTTACCGTCCCGATAGCGGTGAGATTCGGATCGATGGCGAGCCGGTTCGCTTCACCCGACCGGCCGACGCGCTCACCCGCGGCATCGGCGCGGTCCATCAGCACTTCACCCACGCGCTGGAATTGAGCCTGCTCGAGAACATCGCGCTCGGACTGGGTCACCGGATCCGGCTTGACCTGGGCGGGGTGCGCGAACGCGCCACCCCGGTGCTGGCGCGACTCGGCCTCCTCGCCCGGATCGACGATCCGGTGCGCGATCTTTCGCTCGGCGAGCGCCAGCGGCTCGAGATCGCCAAGGCGCTGGTGCGTGGATCGCGCGTGCTGCTGCTCGACGAACCGACGTCCATCCTCAGCCCCGGCGAGGTCGATGGCCTCTTCGCGATCCTGCGCGGTCTGGCGCGGGAGGGGACGGCGATCGTCATCGTCACGCACAAGCTCGATGAAGCGGTCGCGATCAGCCATCGCATCACCGTGCTCCGACGCGGCCGGGTGAGCGGCACGTTGACCCGTGATGAACTCGCCCTGATCGAACGGGAGGAAGCGACCGCCCGCATCATCGCCATGATGTTCGCTGCCGAGCTGCCGGTAGTGGAAGCGTTCGGCAAGCGCCGGGCGGGCGAACTGCGCCTGCGGGTCGATCGCATCTCCGCCCGGGACGATCGCCACGCGCCCGCCCTGCGCGAGTGCTCGATCGGCCTGAAGGGGGGCGAGATCATCGGGCTGGCCGGGGTCGATGGCAACGGCCAGCGGGAGCTGGTTGAGGCGATCGCCGGCCTGCGTCCGATCACCACCGGCGCGATTTCGTTCGAGGGTCAGGAGATCGATCGCCTGGGGGTGGCCGAACGGCGGGAACTCGGCATCCTCTGCCTGACCGACGATCGTCTCGGAGAGGGGAGCGTCGCCGATTTGAGCGTGGCCGAGAACCTTTCCCTGACCAAACCACGACGCGGCTTCTGGCTCGACCGTCGCGCCATGACGCGCGATGCCGAGCAGCTGATCGCCGAGTGGGAGATCAGCGCACCCGGCCCCGCCACGCGCACCGGCGATCTTTCCGGTGGAAACATCCAGAAACTGATCCTGGCGCGCGAGCTTTCGCAGCAACCGAAGGTGCTGATCGCCAACAAGCCGACGCACGGGCTTGACGCCCGAACCGCCACCCTGATCCGCGCCCGCCTGCGGCGGCAGGCGAACGACGGCTGCGCGATTCTGCTCATCGAAAGCGACCTCGACGATCTCCTGCCGGTCTGCGATCGGATTATCGTCCTCTCGCAGGGCCGGATCGCCGGCGAATTCCCCCGGAATCGGATCGACCTCGCCCAAATCGGCCGCTTGATGGCGGGGGCAACATGATGGCTTTTGGCTTTTGGCCGTTGGCTTTTGGCCGTCGGCACTTGGCTGTCGGTTCTGATCTGTGGGCTATGGGCGCAAATCCGTGTAGGGGAGGGTCTTGTGCCCTCCCGGCGCGCGCAGCGCGACAACCTCGTAACGATACGGGGTGTTTCAAGTCGGAAAGCCGATTTACGCGGAACGAGGTGGCCGGCCTGACGGCCGGCGGGAGGGCACAAGACCCTCCCCTACACGAAGAAGATGGTCCTTTTCGGCGTCATGCAGGGTGGCGTCATGGGACGTAGGGTCGGGGATGCGCTGATTCCGGTCGTTTCCTCGGTTCTGGCGGCGGTGGCGGCGCTGGTGCTGGGTGGGGTGTTCCTGCGCCTACGCGGGAAGGATCCGATCGAGGTCTACCGACTGATCATCGAACGCGGACCCGGCACCGATTACGGCCTGAGCGAATCGGCGATCCGGATGGCGCCGCTGCTGATCATCGGCGCCGGGCTGCTGCTGGCGCTTCGGGCCGGGGTCTGGAACATCGGCATCGACGGCCAGTTCCTGCTCGGCGCGTTTCTCACCGGCGTTATCACCCCGGCGCTGCTCGATTCGCTCGGCCGGCCGGCGGCGCTGGCGATCGGCCTGCTCGCCGGGATCGTTGGCGGGTTCCTCTGGGCGCTCGGTCCGGCCTTCCTGAAATCCCGCTTTGCGCTGAACGAGATCATCACCACCCTGATGCTCAACTACCTGGCGATCAATCTCACCGCCTGGCTGGTGAAAGGGCCGGCGCGAGACACATCGGTGGTGGCGCCGCAGACGCGCGTGATCCCGGTTGTCGATCGCTTGCCCCACATCCCCGGCACCGATGTCCACATCGGGCTGGCGATCGGCGTGGTGGCGGTCCTGATCGTGGCCGTTTTCTTCCGTTGGACCGTGCCCGGGTACCGGCTCGATGTGCTCGGCCGCAACCGGCGGGCGGCGCGTCATGCCGGCTATCCGGTCCGGCGGATGACTGCGGCTGCTCTCCTCGTCAGCGGCGCGCTGGCCGGTCTGGCCGGGGCCAGTGATGTGCTCGGCGTGCACGGGGTGTTCAAGGGGAACTGGAATCCGGGGTACGGCTTCGCGGTTT
>JADLGF010000005.1 GCA_020849415.1 Thermomicrobiales bacterium | reverse complement strand
CCAGCCCGGCCCCGACCCCGGTCGCGTCGATCACCACCACCCGCGCTCGCCAGACATTCCGGGCCAGATCGACCAGTTGCGGCAACAGCGCCGCGTGCGAAGCGCCGGTCCAGGCGCGTCGATCGACCACCCGGTAGTGCGGCAAGCCGCTGCCCGGTTCGGGATCGGCGATTTCCACCACCGTCAGCGCGGTGCTATCGCGCCGGCTGAGATCGTGAAATGCCGCCAAACCGAAGCCCGACTCCTCCTCGCCCCCGACATCGATCAGCAGTGCGTATCGCTTCCCCGGTTCAGCCGCTGATCGCCGCTCGTGCGTGCCGGCCAACTGCGCCAGCCGTTCCGCTGAGAAGAGCGCGCCATCGCCATCGAGTTCCTCGAGGAAATACTCGGTGCGGATGAAGGGATGCGCCGGACCGAACTGCGCGATCCGCGATCGAACCCGCTCGCCGTAGGCCGGCACGATCGCCGCCACCTCCTCCCAGGCGACCTTGAACACGCGCTGCCGGCCATCCGCCGATTCCCGCTCGGACAAATGACGCATCTGCCGGGCGAGCAGCGTTTCCCGGCTCCAGACGGTGCCGAGAAAGAGCGTGGTCGCGTTGGTGCTCGCCGCCATCGGGTCGAAGACCGCGTCCCAAACCGCCGGCTGGATATCCTGCGCTTCGTTCGCCACCAGCAGCAGATCGGCGGTCTGTCCGCGCGCATTCGAGTTCGGAGCGGCCGAAAGAAATCGCGCCGAGGCCCGGCCGAGCCGGACCGTGCTCCCCTCCCGCGTCGCCGCCTGACCCGCCAGCGGCGTATCGAGCGCGCTCAGCAATCGATCTCGCGACACCAGCCCCTGCGGACGCAGCGCCGGCGTCGCCACCACGATTGATCCGCCGCTCCGCTGAAAACGCACCAGCAGAAAAGCAAGCAGTTGCGCCAGCAGTTCATCCTTGCCCGATTGCCGGCTGAACACCACCGCGAACTGATCGCCCCGTTGCTCCAGAATGCTCCGCCAGATCGCCTCGACCGCGGGAACCTGGTATGGCCGCAACGGTTTGCTCCGCTGGGTTGCGATCGAAAAGCGAACTGGATCAGCCAGCGCCAACCGCAGCGCCGCCGAAACGCGGTCGCTGCCCATAATCAGCCCCACGCGATTCGCAGGATCGCCTCGATGCCGAGCGCGCCGATCATCAGGAAGAGCAACCCGTTGATACGACCGCGAATCTCCCTCAGCTCGTCCCGCATCCCTTCAACCATCTGCCGCGTCACGGCCTCGTACGCCGAAGCGGGATCGAGCTTCACCGCGGGCGTCTCCTGCCCCCGCCGCAACCGCTCCACCTCCGCCTTCAATCCCACCACCGGTGGATCCCGCCGCAATGTCATTGCAAACCCTTCCGAGGAGTCAGTGGTCAGGAGTCAGGAGCTGGAAGCTCTATTTCCTGACTCCTGACTCCTCGCTACTCGTTCCCGAACTCCGCCAGAATGTGTGTCACCGCTTCCGCCAGCCCGTCCGCCATCTCGCCGCTCAGCGCGTGCTGGGCGCGGGTCGCCTGCACCAGCACCGCCGTCACCCGGGCGGCGTTCTGGGCGAGCCGGCCGGAGTCGGTTTCCTCGGCCAGCAACCGCGCCAGCACCACCCGCAGCGACCCGATTTCATTGGCCAATCCCCGATCGGCGCCGGCCGACGTGATCACCTCCCACAGCGCCGGTTCGAGCAGCGCCCGGTAGTCGCCGGCGCTCAGCCGTTCCCGAAACCGCTCGGCCGCTTCATCCGGATAGTTGTCTGGCGGTCCTCGATCATCGAAGGCCGCGGAGGCATCGTGTTGCCGGCACCAGCGCGTTCCGCGCGCTACAAATCGCCCGCATCCCGGGGCGGCGCACCGTTGTCCCATTGGTCTCCCTCGCATTTATGGCGTCCCGAATTCCGGCATGAATTAGATCGGATGTTCTAATTTTTGAGTGGACAAACCACGGTTTCACCCCGAATGCCCCGGTTCTTTGCGTTCGAATCGCCAGATGCCGCGCTTCGAAGACCGTTTTGCCTGATCCGATCGGTGCCCGAACTATTCACACAATCGTCTCACTGGCAAACGGGGATTCGCCGTGTAGGGTTGACCCGGTGGGCAAGCCGCTCGTCTCTGTTGCAGCGAACGAACGGACCGCCGGAGAGGGAGTGCGCCGTGCGCGCACATCGCAGGAGGAACAGATACATGCTCTTGAAGAGAGCGCTTTTCGCCATGCTGTTGGTATTCGGTATCGTGGCCGGATCGTTCGGCGCCGCCACTGCGGCGGGCACACCGGCCGTGGCGCCGATGCCGCTGCAGTTCCAGGGTGACGACGAGGAAGAAGCCACCCAGGAAGCCGATGAGGATGTGGACGCCGATGATGCCGATACCCGCGGTGCCGCCGCCGGTGGGGCCGTCGAGGTGGTCGATGAGCGCGGCAATCCGATCCTGGCGATCACCATCGAGGAAATGTTCGTGCCGTGGGAGGACTACTCCGAGTACTCCACCCCCGATCGCGGCTACTACTTCGTCGCGATGCACGTCACGGTTGAGAACATCAGCGACAGCGAGCAGGAAGTCACCGATTTCGACTTCATGATTCGCGATGAGTTCGGATTCCTGTACGGCACCTCATTCGCGAGCATCGATGAAGATTCTCCGAGCGAAGAGATCGGTGAATTCGAAGGCGATGATATCGACGCCGGCGATTCGATCACGGGTCTGATCGTGTTCAGCATCCCGAACGAAGTCGAACTGGTCGATCTCTTCTACGCGCCGTACGGCCGCCTGATCACCGTCGCCACCTTCGAATAACCTGCACGTTCCGGCAACATCGGCCCGCTCCCGTCACCTCGGGAGCGGGCCGTTGGCTTTAGACGCCCGGCAGCCACTGTTCCAGTTCCACCAGCCACTGCGAGAAGCGCGAGGCCGCCAGTTGCTCGCTCAGGCGGGTCATCTGGCCGGTAATTAGCAGCACGCCGAGTGCTATCAGCAGCAGCCCGCTGATCAGGCTGGTCGTGTGCAGGTAGAGGGTGCGCGATCCCAGCCGCACCTCGAACCCCCGGCCCCGCAGACGTTTCTGGATGCTCCCCCGGTCACCCCCGCTCCGCAGCGCCAGCACCAGCAGCATGATCGGTACGCCCAGCCCGAGCACGTAGATCAGCGAGAGCGCCCCGCCGGCGACAAGCGAGATTGTCGTGCTCGCCGTAGCGCCCTGCGCGATCAGCAGCGTCAGGATCGAGCCGAGGATCGGCCCGACGCAGGTCGTCCAGCCGAGCGCGAACACGAGCCCGTAGAGAAAGGCCGGACCCGCGCCGAAACCGCTCCGGCGCGTGATCGTCATCCCGCCGAACCCCTTGCCCAGGATCGACATCACCCCGAACCCGATCACCAATACCCCGCCGATCGTCGCCAGCAACTCCTGCTGCTCGATCGCGAAGGAGCCGAGCGCGGTGAAACTCGCGCCCAGCACCGTCATCGTGATCCCGACTCCGCCCAGGAAGGCGAGCGTCACGATCCCGATTCGCTCCTTCTCCTCCTGGAACGCCACCGAGAAGTAGCCGAGCACGATCGGCAACGAGCAGGGGGAAAGCACCGAGAACACCCCGGCCAGCAGCGCCGGGATCGCCAGCGCGATCAGGTTCGAGGCGAGTTCCGGTTCACCCGCCAGCCGGCCGGCCATCGCGGTCAGCGCCACGATCACGATCAGCGCCGCCGCCGCCAGCCCGATCGTGCCGACGGTCGCCCGCCAGAGGGCCGGTTGGTCGGAGCGGGGCGATAAGGTCGCCATCTCAGCTTGCTCCCGCCGCCAGCACCGCTTCGAGCAACGATTCCTCGGTAATCGGCCCTCGGATTACGCTGTCGACCGTGCCGTCCGCCCGCAGCACCACCGTGCCGGGCAGACTCACGATCTTGAAGGCGCGCGTCACCTTGCCGGTGGTGTCGAGGCCGATCTCGAAGGTGGCGTTGCTGTCGGTTTTGATCTTCGTCACCGTGTCGGCGCTCTCGCGAAGATTGACGCCAATCACCCGGTGTCCCTTATCGTGCACCGCCTGCAACGCGGCCATCTCTTCCATGCAGTTCGCGCACCAGCTGGCCAGGAAATTGACCACCAGCGGTTCGCCGACCTGTTCCGCCAGCACCAGCTCCGATCCGTTCGGTGTTTCAAGCCGGAAGTTGGTGGCGCGTTCGCCCGGTGCGGCGCCGTTGCCAGCGCCGTCGGGCCAATCGATCACCCCGAAGCCCGCCGCTCCCTCTTCCTTGTCATCGCCTCCGCAGCCGGCGAGGGTCAGCACGAACGCCGGCGCCAGGAGGAAACTTCGTCGTTGCATCATTCCTCCACGGTGACGACGATCGACTCGTCGTCGTTGACGGTGCAGTCGATCGGAAACACCCCGGGGTTGGGGAAGTTCTGGATGTAGGTCTGCCCCGGCCCGACCAGGAACGGCCCGGCCAGGTGCATCACCGTGTCGTTGTTGACGACGGTGATCCGGGCCGTTTCGCCCTTGGCGAACACGATCTCGGTCGGCATATCGACCGCCGAGAGGAGCCCGGCCGGCACCCGCTGCTGGGCGCCGTAGGGAATCTCGAAGAAGAGCCCGCCCGCATCTTCCTGATCTTCACGGAATTGCGCATACGCGAAGAGCAGCAGCGCCACCGCGATCAATGCCACCCCGGCCAGCAGCGGCCACCGGCGGCTTTTCGGTTTCAGGCTCGCTTCCATGGTTGCCGCCTAGTGGCTCGGTGAGGCGACCGGGGTCGCGTCGGCATCCATCAACGCCGGCGCGTGCCGCGACCAGAGGCCGCTGATCTCCAGATCACCGTGCGTCACCGTTTCCAGGTCCGCATCCTCAGCCGCGTCCTCGGACATGAAGACCGGCACGGTCACCTCGATCTCCCCGGCCTGCTCGAAGGTCAGGGTCAGTTTGTAGGTGTCGCCCGCCTTCAGGTCGCGGGTCAGCCCGATGTACATGATGTGGTAGCCGCCCGGTTCCAGGGTCACCGTCTCCCCGGCCGGAATCACCAGCCCGTCCGGCAGCGGTGACATCTGCATGGTGCCGTCCTTCATCGCCATTTCGTGGATTTCCGTCGCCGCCGCGATCTTGCTCTTGGCGGAAACGAGACGGTCGTCGGTGTCGCCGTGATTGGTGATCGTGCACCAGGCGGCGGCGGTGCCGCCGCCGTGCGCCATCGCGTTCGGGGAGGCCTCCGCCATCGGCGTACCCTGATCCTCATCCCCGTGTGCGAACGCCAGCCGCGATCCCGCCAGCGCCAACGCCGCCACCCCGGCAAATCCAACCAACCCGCGTCGCGTCATCATCGTGGTCATCTCTGGTGTTCCTTTCAATCTGGCATGAACGAATGAGTTTCTGCAGGGGAGGGTCTTGTGCCCTCCCGGTCGCCCGCAGGCGACGAATGTGTTGCGCTGAAGCCCGGCATGGGCGGAAACGGGGTTTACAGCAAATGCCGGATGTCCTCGGCCACGATCTCAGGATCGGTGCCGTGCGCGAAGGTCAGGCGCAGCTTGTTCTCGGTATCGACCACCCAGAACGAGGTGGTGTGGTTCATCAGGTACCCGGTCTTGGAATCGGGGAATTCCTCCCGCACCGCCATGATCCCGTAATCCATGTTGATGCCGGTGATCGTCGCCTGATCCCCCGTCAACCCCCGGAACTCCGGATCGAAGAAGGCCATGTACTGGTTCAGCTTCTCCACCGTGTCCCGCTCGGGATCGATCGTCACCATCACGAACTCCACCTGATCGGCCTTGTCGCCCAGCAGGCGCTTGATTTCGATCCAGTCGCTCAGCGTGGTCGGGCAGGCATCCGGGCAGGTCGTGTACCCGAAGTAGAGCAGCACCACCTTGCCGGTCTGCTCCGACATCGTCCACGGCTCACCGTACTGATCGGTCAGTTGAAAATCGGATGTCGTCGAGAGGGGCAGCAGGGTGCCTCCCTGAAACTTGTACTCTTCGTCGCCACAGCCGGCCAGCAGCACTGCCACCAGCGCCAATACCGAAGCGAACCGCGCTCCCCGCGCCATAGATTCCGCTCCTTCCCAGGCACGATTCGGGCGCGACCCGACGCCGCGTTACCGAATTTCCGTTGCGTGCCGGGATCAGCGGGGCGGTGGCGGTTCGATCTGCTGGAACGCACCGTGGAGCGACGCCATACCGGTTTCGGCCGGTTGGTCAGCCGCCGGCAGTTCGAGCCGGAAATCGTTGTCGAGGGTAGCGGGCGCGTTGATCGCACCCATCGTCATCGTCGAGGGAAGATCGCGCAGGGTTGGTTTCGTTGGGCAATCATCGTCCGGATCGTCCTCGGCCACCGCCCAGCCGGGCGAGCCGTTGCCGGAGATCACGTGCCGTTCGAGATCGGCGACGGTCCGGTAGCCACCGTCCGCTTCGTGCGCGCCGCCGTGATGATGCGCGTGCCCGCCGGTGGTATCGGTGAAGATCGAGTGCGGGCCCATCACCTGGGCGCAGGTGGAGGGAATCAGCAGCAGCGCGGAAACGAGCGCGATCGCCAGGGCCTGCCCGGCCAGCGACCATAGCCCCCGCGGGGTTCCCACCTTGCGTTTGAATTGGCGAATGTCGTCGATCATCGCTGCAGCAGGACCGTCAGTGCGTCGCGTTCCGCCCGCTCCGCGGTGAGCACCTGCTCGTGAAGGATGAGGAGCTGCCGGCGCACCGGCACGCTCAACTGATCATACCGCATTTGATTCGCCGGACTCAGTGCCGAACGTAGCTGCCACGCCGCAATTGCCTCATCCCGCCGCAGTGCCGGCAGCGGATCCGCGTCCACCGACCATTCGGCGCAGATCCGGCCGATCTCCGCTTCGTCGAGCGGCAGCAGCGTCTGCTCCAGGTAGGCGAGTTCGGGGGTGGTCGGCAGCGTCTTCGGCTTGCGCAGGCGGAACTTTTCCCCCTCCGGCTGCCGCGTCGCCAGGTAGCCGGCGAAAATGATCGCCGCCCCGATCGTCATCATCACGTAGAAGTACTCGCGGGCGCCGAGCCGGGTGGCGGTGCCGCCCATCGCCACCACCAGGGTGCCGATGGCGATCAGCAGGCAACCGATCATCCGGTTCCGCATGATCCCCTTGCGTTTGAAACTCCACGCGGAGTAGAGCAAACCACCCGCGATCACCAGGGTGCCGCCGGCGTTCAGGAAGATCGTCGTGATCGTGAGGGTGGTGCTCCGCTCGAGTGCTTCCCAGCCGTCGTGCGCCAGCAGTTCGGCGTCGATCGGGGCGCTGAACACCAGGGTCGCCGCGAAGGCGGACACGCCGATCGCCACCCCCGGCGCGAAGCGGGCGATCCGCTTGCCCGCCAGCAGGTAGAGCTCGCCCAGCGCCAGGAACCCGACCACCAGCACCGCGCCGGCCAGGTAGTAGGTGCGCACCAGCGCCGGCGTCCATTCGTTCAGGGAGCCGATCGCCTCGCTGGCCGCCGCGATCGCGAAGAGCGCGAAGGCGATCGCCCACGCGATCTTGTCCGGCCGCGGTTTGGCGATGGCGTCACGCACGATCATGCCGCAGCACAACGCGCTGATCAGGGCCGAGAGAATGGGAAAGATAACCACCGATCGCTCCGTCCTCGAACGAATCGCCTGAATCCTACCAGCCCACCGCCGCCCGGGCGCTGCAATCCGGGAAGTGATGCGGGATTCCGCGTAGAATCGCGGGGTATTCATGGTCGAGAGGAAACCGGTCGCCCGCTTCTTGCGTTCAATTAAGCAGAGGGCGGCAATCGAAACCGATCCCGGCTACGTTCGCGGCTTGACGTGTACGTACACTGCTGTCAGCATGGGGTTGCCGCTCCGATCCGGCGCCCCGGCTTCGCTCACGAAAGGTCGTACGGTTGGCCCGCCACCACTCCCCGTACTCATCCAGACCTCACCGTCCCGCCCGCTGGCCGAAGGTGCTGCTGGCATTGGTGCTGCTGGTGGGCGCTGGACTGGCGGGGGCGATCTTCGTCGGCGGGCAATCGCCCTCCGGCATCTACCGTGACGTTTCCGACCAGGTCGCCTCGGTCTTCGAGCGGGATAAAAGCGCGCCGACCCCCGTCCCGAACCAGCAGCCGGCCGCCCCCACCGCGACGTCGGCGCCCGATACCCAGGCGTCGCTGACACCCACCGGTCCCGATGAGAACGATCCGATCCAGATCGCCGAGGAGTGGGGCCGCCGTTGGGCCGCCGCCGATTACGAGGGCATGTACGATCTGCTCGGCTCGGCCGCCAAACAAACCATCGAACGCCAGGCCTTCATCGATCGCTACACCGGCATTGCCACCGAAGCCGGTATCTCCTCGGTTTCGGTCGGTGTCACCGGGCAGCTCGATCTCGATGGCGCCGTGCCGGTCGAGGTGATCTTCCAGACCGCCTTTCTCGGCGAGATCATCCAGGACAACACCGTACCGTTGATTCGCGAAACGGCCGGCTGGCGCGTCGTCTGGTCGCCCTCATTGATCTTCCGTGGCCTCGGCAGCTTCTGCGTCGATTACACCGCCGATACCGTGCGTCGCGGCGCCATTCTCGATCGCAACCGCGAGCCCCTCGCCCACGATGACAACATCACCCAGGTCGGGGTGATTCCGGGCCAGATCATCGACGAGGATCGCCTGCTCGAAACGCTCAGCAAGCTGCTCGATATGCCCGAAGACGAAATCAAGGGGAGATACGAACACGGCAATGACGACTGGTTCATGCCGATCAAGGATTATCCCGCCGCCATCGACACCGAAACGCTCAACGGCCTGCAGGGGCTCGGCGGCGTGGTCATTCAATCAGGCGTGTCGCGCGTCTATCCGCAGGGCCGCGTCACCTCGCACGTCACCGGGTACGTCACCCGCGTCACTGCCGATGACATCGCCGCCGATACCGATGGCATCCTCCGCCCCGATCAGTGGGTCGGCCGGGCCGGGGTGGAAGCGGCCGCCAACGACATCCTCCAGGGAGTGGCCGGCGGCAAACTGCGCATCGTCGATTGCGGCGCCCGGGTCGAGCAATCGGTCATCGCCGAGCGGGAATCGGTGCCGGGCAAGGATGTCATCCTCACCATCGATATCACCCTGCAGAAGGCGGTCGACGCCGCGCTCGATGTCGACAAGGGGAGCGCGGTCATCCTCGATCCGCGCAATGGCGAGATGCTCTCCCTCGTCAGCCACCCGAATTACGACCCCAACTGGTTCGTGCTCGGCTTCAATCAGGCCGATTGGGACTACGTCAACGATGACGATCAGCGGCCGCTTTTCAATCGCGCCGCTGAGGCCACCTACCCGACCGGCTCGATCTTCAAGATCATCACCATGGCCGCCGGGCTCGCCGATCTCGGCCTCACCGGCGATTCGATGTTCGATTGCCCCGCCACCTGGAGCATCCCCGGCACGGACGCCGTCTTCCGCGACTGGACCGTCGCCGAGGGCCGTGCCGCCCAGGGAACCATGACCCTGCACAACGCGCTCGTCACCAGCTGCAACACCATCTTCTACCAGCTCGGGTACCAGCTCGATCAACAGGACAACGAGCTCCTGCCGGCCATGGCCAAGGCGTTCGGACTCGGCTCCCGCACCGGCGTTCCCTATTACTACGAAGCGGCCGGGGTGGTGCCCGATCCGGAGTGGAAGCAGTCTGAAATCGGCGATTTCTGGGCGACCGGCGATTCGATCAATCTCTCGATCGGCCAGGGTTACCTGCTCGCCACGCCGCTGCAGATGGCGGTCGCCTACGCCGCCATCGCCAACGGCGGCCGCGTGATGCAGCCCTACCTTGTCGAGTACACCGCCGATATGGAAACCGGCCGGCGAGAACGGCTGAGCAACCGCACCGTCGCGTCGGAACTACCGCTCAGCCGCGATCAGGTCAATGAGATCGCCTCAGCTTTGCGCGATCAGGCTGCCAACACCTTCGGCGCCGGCTCGGCCCGCTACTTCCTCGATTACGACTGGCCGGTCGCCGGCAAGACCGGCACCGCCCAGAACGATCTCGATCGCAACGAAACCCCGCACTCCTGGTTCGCCGCCTTCGCCCCCTACGGCGAAACCGCGACGTTCACATCGATCGTCATGGCCGAAAGCGCCGGCGAGGGCATCATGGTCGCCACCCCCATCACCAAAACCATCATGGACGCCTACCGCCAAACCGATCTAGCCGAATCCGACTGACGGCCTCGGATGACATTGGATCACCAAGCCAATACCTGCCAGACCCTCCCCTACACGATTTGACTATTCTTTGGGCCGAGTCAGTACCAAAATCCAGGGGAACACACTGCACCCATGACAGCACCACCGTCGATTTTGATCCCGAAAGTCTCCATCTTCGTTGTCGATGCCGACGATCGGCTCCTTGTCTTCGAACATACCGAAGCCCCCGAGGCCGGGATTCAAGTGCCGGCTGGCACGCTCGAACCGGGTGAGCAACCACTGGACGGCGCCATCCGTGAACTCCGTGAGGAAACAGGACACTCCTCATTCGCAATTGAGCGGTTCATCACCAGAAAGCAAATCCCCGTCGTTCGACAGGGACGCAACGAACTCCACGATCGCTGGTTCTATCAGGCCAGCCCCACGGAGGCGCTGCCCGAAGCGTGGCTGGCCGGCGACTGGACGCCGGACGGCTGGGAACCGTTCCGCTTCTACTGGGTCAACCGCCCCACCGCCGAACAGGTCCTCACCCCCGATCACATCTCCGTCTACCAGTTGACTCGCCCCAACCCCAACTGACCATTCCCCCGGAACCCGGAACCCGGAACCCGGAACCCGTTCTGCTATCCTTGCGTTCGTTCGTGGGTTGCTCGTACGTGCCAGGCAGGACGTGAGACGGGCGGAGTGAGCGCAATGCGATCATCAGCCGGATTCCAGGCGCCGCCCTTCGGCGAAACGTTCCGCGAGGGCAAGATCAGCGCGGTCGAGCGCCTCACCGCTGCCTACGGTGGCCGTGTCTACGGCGTGGCTCGCGCCATCCTGCAAGACGATCTCGCCGCGCAGGATGCCGCCGCCGATGCGCTCCGCCTCATCCTCGAACAACGCGATTTCGCCCCCGACCAGTTGACCGGCGTCGGCCGCTGGTGGATTGCGGTCACGCGCCGCGCCGCCATCGATCGCCGCCGCGGCCGGCTTTCCGACAGCGATTCCACCAGCCAGTTCGTCCCGCGTCTCCGGGCCGGCCAGCGTGAGCTTCAGGCCGCGCTCGCTGATCTCGATGGCAACCAACGCGAGATGCTCAGCCTTGTCATCCAGGATGGCGCCACCGTCGCCGAGGCGGCCCGGCGGCTCGATCAGCCGATCCCGGCCGTCGTCATCGCCCTGCGCGATGCCCTCACCGGCCTGCGGGCCGCGCTCGATCCGGCTGACGCGCCGCTCGATCCGGAGTTCTGAACCGATGCCAGACGATCCCAACCGGCCCAACGGCCGCAACGGTGAACACCCCGACGACGGCGACGATGTGATCCTGTCGGAGCAGACCGCCGCGCCCGGTGCGCGCGCCGCGTCGCCGCCGACCACCCTGACGCCGCACGATCTCGCCACGCCCTACGTGCTCGATGCGCTCGAGATCGATGAGCGCGAGGCCTTCGAGCGCCACCTCGCCAATTGCCACGCCTGCCAGGTGCGCGTCGCCGATCTCGAGGAAGCCGCCCTGCTGCTCCCCGATGCCATGGTCACGCCGCCGGCCGATCTGCCTGACGCGTTTCCCTACCTGCTCCGCGACGTGGCGCACGAAACGCTGCTCCTCGTCGCCGATCCGCTGCCGGATGAGGGAGACGAACCGGAGCCGGAGGAACCCGGCATCACACCCGGTGAAGCGGACGAGCCGGAATCCGGCTTCACCCCGGCCGAGCCCGAAACGCCGGACGCCGAGCCGGAACTCGAACCGGAACCCGAGGCGGTTGCCGAATCGGTCGAAGAAGAGGCGGTGGCCGAGCCAGTTCCGGCCGAGATACCGGCGCCCGTTGAGAAACGAAGCAAATCGAAGAAATCACCCAAGCAAGCGCCCGCCCCGGTGGCGGCGGAGGAAATCGCCCAGCCCGTGCGACCCGCCCGCCCGCCGGGACGGATTCGTCCAGGTGTCCGCGTGCCTCCGCCGAACGGCGCCGGCGCCGGCGGGGGCTCCGCCCGTGATTTCCAGCTCACCCCGACCACCGTCGCGGCGCTGGCGCTCGGACTGGTGGCGCTCGGTCTCTTCCTCTGGTCGCTGCTCCTGCTCGGCCGGGTCGGCGATCTTGAGTCAGAAATCGACCAGCAGAACGAGGAGATCACCGCCCTCCGTCAGCAGGCAAACGCCACCGCCTACACCCTGACTCCCACCACCAACGGCCCGGCCGGCGCCTCCGGCACTTTCTTCTTCTCCCTGCCCGATCAGCAGGGCGCGCTCGTGGTGCGCGGTCTCAACGCCGCCCCGAATGGCTGGGCCTACCAACTCTGGTTCATCGACGACGATGAGACGGCGCCAACCCCGGGCCCGCTCTTCCAGGTCGATGAAAACGGGGAAGCGTTGGTGCCGCTCCTGGCCGAAGTCTCGACCTTCGATGCCGTCGCCATCTCGCTGGAACCGGCCGGTGGCAGCCCGGCGCCGACCTCCCAGGTGATCCTGCAGGGCCGGCTCGGCGGCGCCGCCGGCTGATCGTTCGCCCGGTTTTCACCGCAGCTTGGCCACATTCACGCCGCTGACCGTCCGTTATCATTGCCCGGTGGTGCGAGGATCGCACCAGTGCGAGTCGACGATGACCGAGGGGCACTTCATTGGCGAACCTGCGCAAAGCTGACGCGCGCTCATCGGGGAACAGCCATCGCCTTCGGGCGCTGATGGCACTGTTGCCCTGGTTCGCCCTCGCCATCGCCCTCAGTTTTCTGGTCCGGCTCCCCTTCCTCAACGTCGGCATGATCTCGGACGAAGGCGGCTACGCCTACGTCGCCCAACGCTGGTTCGATGGCCGCGGCGTGCTCTACGACGACATCTGGGTCAGCCGCCCGCAGGGCATCTTCGTCGCCTACGTCGCCATCATGGAAACGCT
>JADLGF010000004.1 GCA_020849415.1 Thermomicrobiales bacterium | reverse complement strand
GGGTGCGACCCTGGAGGTTCCCCGCGAAGAGGAGCGTGGCGCCGAATTCCGAGAGTGCCCGCGCCCAGCAGAGCACCGCCCCTGCCGCCAGCGACGGCATCGCCGCCGGTACGCTGATATCGCGCAGCACGCGAGCCATGGTGGCGCCGTCGATCTCGGCGGCCGCCTCGACATCGCGATCGAGATCGGTGAACCCGGCGATCGCGCTCCGAATGTAGAAAGGCGCCGCGACAAAGACCTGGGCCACGACGACGCCGACGGTGCTGAATGGCAGCTGGATTCCCAACGCCGACAACTCCTGGCCGAGCAAGCCACGTCGACCGAAGGCCATGAGCAGCGCCACACCGGCGACGACCGGCGGGAGCACAATTGGCAGATCGATCAGCGTTTCGATCAGGCGGTGTCCCGGGAAGCGCCACCGCGCCAGCAGCCAGGCCACCGGTGTTCCGAACAGGATCGAGATCGCCAGGGAAATCAGCGAAGTGATCAGTGACAGCCGCATGGCGTCACGCACGAACGGATCATCGAGATACTCGAGAATCCCTTCCCGCTCGATCGCCCGCCAAACCATGGCGAAGAGGGGGAGCATGAAGAAGACGAGCACGATCACGAGCGCGATCACCATCACGATGGGCATGCGGCGCTTCAACGATTGTGCTCCCGTGGCAGGCTGGTTCGAGCCCATCGATTAGTCAATCGTTGGCTAGTGTACCCGCTGGAAGGAGTTCAGAACTCCCAGCGAGCGGCGGTTCGCGCAAAATCCTCCTCAAGCCAGGTCATGGCAAGATCGGGTACGATCCGGTAGATGACCTGGTTCGGATCCTCCGGATCGATGACCACGCCGTACTTCCTGACGTAGGCGTCCAGGAAGCGATCGAGCAGATCGGCCGGCAGAATCTCAGCCCGGCCCTGGACGATCACGACATCGTCGCCTGATTCGAGGTGGACGGAGCAGATCGAGCCTCGCGCCAGCGCCCTGCCCTTGCGCGAGGCGGGATCGGTGGAAAAGGTGAAGGAAAGATCGCTCCAGATGCCCCAGACCGGCACCACGTGAGGCCCGAGCGTGTCACTTACCGCCACCCAGTAGTTGCGGGCGGATTCGAGCCGGGGTTCGAAATCGTCCCAACTCGGGGCCGTTTCGATGGTGAACGGCTCGAATTCGCCGTACCCGGCGGGCAATCGCAATCGACCTGGCTCCGGCATTCCGGGTGCTCTCCTCCTGGCGCTGCTCTGCAGCACTCGTGATTTTATCGGATCAAACGAGCGGTGGATTCACCCGCACCTCGACGCCATACCCGTCGATCTCGCCGTGCCAACGCACATCGGTGCAGGTGCGGCGGAGCAAGTTCTTCCAGAGTCCGGCGTTCGTGAAGGTCTCCTCATCGGCGGCGATGACGCTGAAGACCGAGCGCGACGCCACCACGATCATCTTCTCCTTGGCCCGGCTCAGGGCAACGGTCAAACGGCGGGGATCGAGCAGGAACTCGCCGTTCTGCCGGATGAAATAGGGATCGCTTTGGGTCAATCCGACCAGGATCACGCGTCGCTCATCACCCTGAAACCGCTCGACCGTGTCGACCGAGGAGCGGACGATCATGCCGGTATCATCCCGTTCGGTCAGCGCCGCAATCGCCTCTTGCAGGTTGGCGCGCTGCGCCCTGTGCGGCACGACAACGCCAAGCCCCTTGAGCGGATCGAACTCGCCGAGCTGGGCGGCGATTCGATCGATCAACGCCTGCTCGAACCGGTTGCTGGTCTGGCTGCTAATCTCATCGTGCAAGATGATCGTCAGCGGCTCGGGACCGAGGACTGCGTTGGCGAAAGCGTCCTCACCCGGCGCGAGCTCGAGCGTCTGATCCTTGCGCGAGAAGTAGGGAATGCCGTCGTGGCGATAGATCTCGCGCCGGAGGAACTCGGCCATGTCCTTGTGCAGGCGGAAGCTCTCGGCGAACTTGATCTTCTGCTCCGGCGGCACGCTGCGATCGAGCGCCAGGTAGAGCGATTCGTAGGCGGCGAAGCGTTTGAACGAACGCCGCGCTTCCTTCATCCAGTCATGCTGCACGATCGGCGGCATCTGGCGGTGATCGCCGACCACGATCAACTGCCCGTCGAGTTCGAGCGAAATACCGGCCATCATCGCTTCAGGCAGGCTCATCTGGGAAGCTTCATCGAGCACCAGCAGGTTTGAGAACCGGGCGTTGAATCGATCCTTCGTTTCGCCCAGCAGCGCCCAGGCTCCGCCTGGCGTCATGCTGGCGATGGTCTGCTCCTGACTGCCCAGGATCGCCAGCGCCCGTTCGCCGTTCATGTCGGCGTGACCACGGTCATGGAGCAAACGCACACCCTGCATCGGGGTCGAGCCGCGAAACCGGAAAACCGGCACATCGAGGATGGTCGGATCGAAATGGGCGTCGAAGGTCTCCGGGAACATCCGGTGCAACCGGCGCAGATCGTGCTGCACCTCAGCGATGTTCCGGATCAGTACGTCGGTCGCGGCGTGCGTCTTGCACGAAACGACGACCCGGTACGGCGCTCCGGCGGCGAGCGCGCCCTGGATGCGCGCCCAAACCGCGAAAGCGGTGGTGTAGCTCTTGCCGGTGCCGGGTGGTCCCTGGACCAGCACCGTTTCGGCGTCGCCCATCGAACCGATGAAGCGGCGTTTCTCCGGTTCGAACGGATGCTGGTGACCCGCCTCGATGAAGGCATCGATACCAGCGAGGAACCGCGCCTGCCCCGCTGAAGCCGCCGCTGACCACGCGACCGGCATTGGTTCGCCGCCGAGCCGCTCGGCGATCGAATTCACCAGCCCATCCTGAATCTGTTGCGCCAGCTTTCGGCCGCGCGAAAGCATGATGCTGTTCGGATCGGATTCGACGGTGTAGATCTCACCGTCGGTGAAGGTCTGGTTCCGGGCGAAGAACATGAAGCCAGGATCGTTGCCGAATGACCCCTTCAGTTCGAGTTTCACCAGCGTTCGCGTCCGCCCGCCGGGAGCGGTGGAGGGCTGAATCGCGACCACTTCGGCCCGTTTGCCGTAGAGGAGTTGGCGCGCGGTCGTCTGGAACTTCTGCCGTTCTTCTTCGGGCAGACGCGTATCGACCGACCACCGTTCACCGAGCAGCACCCGAGCGCCGATCTTGATCTCGCTCAT
>JADLGF010000003.1 GCA_020849415.1 Thermomicrobiales bacterium | reverse complement strand
TGCCCGTGAAGCGGAAGACGGCCGGAGCGTTCAGGATCACCGACATGCCGTGCGGCACCATGGCGTGATCGTCCGGGTAATCGGGCGCGTGGTAATCGCGCACCATGCCCGCCACCGGGTAGCTCATGCCGTGCGGCAGGTGCACGCCGGCGTTGCCGAAGCCGATGCCGGCGTAGGCCGAGGCGAGCGCCATTTCTCCGCGCGCGTCAAGATCGTCCGGGTACTCCATGACCCGCTCGAGATTCCGCGCCATCATTTCGACCGCCTTCAGCGCCCAGATGTCGCTGATCGGATTGCTCCCCTGGTAGGCGGGTCGCATCTTCGTGGTCGGCGCCGCTTCCCGTTGATCGAAGGGGAGGGCGGTGTAGCTCTCGACGGCGTGACTGAGTACATCGAGCGCCGAACAGGCGGTGACCATCGGCGGCATCGAAATCATGTTGAGGGGATCGATGATGCCGAGGATCGGCCGGAGCGCGCGGTGGGCGATGCCCGTTTTCACGTGCCGTTCCTTGAGATCGAAGATGGTGGTGCCGGTCGTTTCGCTGCCGGTGCCGGCGGTGGTCGGCACCGCGATCAGCGGCTTCAGGCGACCCGGCACCGGTTTGGCCTGTCCGATCGGGGCGTTGACGTAGGCGAGGAACTCGTCGGGGTAGGTTGAGTAGAGATTGGCCGCCTTGGCGGTGTCCATCACCGAACCGCCGCCGACCGCCACGAAGCTGTCGACTCCCTCGCTGACCGCGAACTCGATCGCGGCCTTGAACGAGGCGTCGGTCGGCTCAACCCGCACCTGATCGAAGAAAACGACTTCGATGCCGGCTTCGATCAACGCGGCCCGGGCCGTTTCAACGCCGATGCTGCCGGTGAGATTCGGATCGGTCACGAGCATCGTCCGCTTCGCCCCGAGCGCGGCCAGGTCGTCGCCAACCTCGTGCGTCGCCCCGGCCCCGAACTTGATCGCCGAGGTGTCCATCGTGAAGATCGTTTCGTGCGCCATTTCGCCTCCGGCGAGGTTCCGGGTTCCTGGTTCCGAGTTCCCGGAACTGAATCGAACAGTCAAAGAGGTTGGTGACAGAACGCAGTGCGAGGGTCACCCAACTCGTGTAGGGGAGGGTCTTGTGCCCTCCCGCGGGCGCACGTAGGCGGCCGTCTCGTTTCGCCAAAAACGGCGTTACAAATCGCACCCGCCCCGAATCGCACCGAGTGTCCGGCCTTACGGCCGGCGGGAGGGCACAAAACCTCCCCTGCAGACGCCGCGGGCGGCGACGACTTGTTTCAATCATCACACACGATGCCCGACCCCGCATTCAAGGAAAAAGCCCGATGGCCGAAGCCACCGGACTTCTTCGTTCAACCCGGAACCAGGTACGCGGAACCCGGAACTAACCTTTCACGGCGCCGGCGGTGAGGCCGCCGAGGATCTTGCGCTGGAAGACCAGCACCAACACCACGAGGGGGATTGTCACGAGCACCGAGGCGGCCATGATATTGCCCCAGGGTAAGTCGTACTGCGTATTGCCGGAGAAGCTGGCGATGGCGGGCTGCACCGTTCGCGCTCGCTGGAGCGTGAAGGTGAGCGCGAAGAGGAATTCGTTCCAGGCCTGGATGAAGGCGAGCAGACCGGTGGTCACCAGACCCGGCAATGCCAGGGGCAGCAGGATTTCCCAGAAGGTGCGGAGCGGGCTCGCGCCATCGACCAGCGCCGCCTCTTCCAGCTCCGCCGGCATGGCGCGGAAGAAGTTCGTCAGCACCCAAACCGTAAACGGGAGCGTGAAGGTGAGGTAGGTGATGATCAGCGCCGGCAGGCGATCGTAAAGATCGAAGCGGCGGACCATCTGGAACAGCGAACCGAGGATGGCGATCTGCGGGAACATCGTCATCGAGAGGATCAGGTAGAGGGTGAAGGTGCGGCCGCGGAATTTCATTCGACCCAGCGCGTAGGCGGCGAACGATCCGAAGGTCAATGCCAGCATCACCACGCTGAACGACACGATCACCGAGTTACGCAGCGCCCGCAGGAAATCGCCATTGTCCAGCACATACCGGTAGTGGCTCCAGTCGAGCTTGTCCGGCCAGTACTTGGCCGGCGTGCTGCCGAGCGCGGTATCCGACGAGAGCGACGAAACGATCGCCCAGTAGAACGGGAAGAGGGTGTAGATCAGGATGAACCCGACCACAAGGAAGAAGAGAACCTTGCTGATGACATTCGTGATCATCCTCGACGTTGATCGCTTCGGCTTGTAGACGGCGGTGGTGGAGGTCGTGGCGGTGGAAGTCGTCATGGTTTAGTTCTCCTCGACCTTCACGAGGCGCGTGTAGACGAACACCATCGCACCGATGCAGAGAAAGATGATCACACTCACCGCGGAGCCGCGTCCGAGCCGGTTCTGGTCGATCAACGTCTGCCGGGCGAAGACCGAAACGGTCATCACCTCGGCGGCGTAACCCTTCATCACGTAGACGATGTCGAAGACGCGGAAGGCATCGAGCGTGCGAAAGATCAGCGCCACCACAAGCGCCGGCCTTAGCAACGGCAGGGTGATTTGCCAGAACTGTTGCCACTTGCTGGCGCCATCGACGCGCGAGGCCTCGTACACGTCGCTCGGGATTACCTGCAGGCCCGCCAGCAGGAGCAGCGCCATGAACGGGGTGGTTTTCCAGACATCGACCGCGATGATCGAGGGGAGCGATGTGCTGGCATTCGCGATCCAGGCGACCTTGTTATCGAGGATGCCGAGCCGGTAGACGAGAATATCGTTGATCACGCCGTACTGATCGTTGAGCATCCATTTCCAGATTTGAGATGAGACCACGGTCGGGATCGCCCAGGGGATCAACATCGACGTCCGGACGATGCCGCGCCCCTTGAAGTTGGAATGGATGATCAGCGCGATCCCCATACCGAAAACGGTTTCGAGGCCGACCGAGAAAACGGTGAACTGAATCGTGTGCCAGAGCGATGAGAGGAAACGATCGTTGGTGAGGACGTAGCGGTAGTTTTCGAACCAGACGTACCGTTCTTCTCCCGGGCGGGAAAGGTGCGTATTGGTCAGGCTGAGGCGAAAAGCCTCGATAAGCGGATAGATAGCGACGGCAAAAACGATCAGCAGACTGGGGAGGACAAGGAACCAGGCAAGGCGTTCACGCGCTCGTCCCCAGTTGCTTTTTGGCGCCTCCTCTTTCAGCCGCCCCGAACTCTGCGCCACCGGCGCGGTTGGTGTTGCCATTGGTCCCACCCCGTTTTGGCGAAGGGGCAGTGAGCGCGCCCCACGCGACTCACTGCCCCTCTCCCATCGCCGAATCGAGCTTGTTTAGAGCTCGGAGATGATGTCCTCGATCTGGCTGGTGATGTCTTCAACCGCTGCCGCGGCTTCCGCCTGGCCCGTGAGGACCTGGTTCAGGCCCGTGAAGTAGGCGATCGAAACATCGTTGTAGAGGAAGCTGGTAACGCTCGACGGACGAGCCACCGCGCCACCCTGGAAGACTTCCTTCAGGCGCGGGATGAACTCGCTGGCCGCCGCGACATCCGCATCGTCGTAGACGGAAGCGATCGTCGGGAGATTCGAGTTCTCGATCGCCTTCGCCTTTTGGATCTCCGGCGAGGTCATGTACTTGACGTACTCAACGGCGGCGTCGGTCGCCTGCGAGTACTTCGAGACCATGAGCTGCCAGCCGCCGAGGGTCGCGGCGTGGCTCGCGCCTTCGCCTTCGCCCATCGGAATCGATCCGACATCGACGAGACCGTTGACCGGCGAACCCTCGACCTGGGTCGTCGCCCACACATACGGCCAGTTGCGCAGGAAGGCGGCGTTGCCGGCCTGGAAGACATTGAGCGAATCCGGCTCCTGGTAGGTGGTGACGCCTTCCGGCGCGATGTTGCCGACCCACGAGCGCGCGCGTTCGAACGAAGCGATCGCCGCTTCGTTGTTGAGGGTAACCGTCGGCGTGCCTTCGACATCCTCGACGATGCGGCCGCCGCCGTTCGAGTACTGCCACTCGAGGCCGTTGCAGGTGAGGCCTTCGTAGGCATTGCCCTGGAAGACAAAGCCGTAGAAGTCGGGATTGCTGGAGCGCTCGCCCTCCTGAATGGTTTGCGCCGCCGTCTCGAACTCGCTCCAGGTCATCGGAACGCTGAGCCCGTACTTCTCGAGGAGATCGGTGCGGTACCAGAAGAGACCGGCATCGGTGAACCACGGCATCGCGATCAAAGCCCCGTTGACCGTGTTGTTCTCCACGATCGCCTGGAAGTGCATCGAGGCCTGCTCAGAGAGCGCCGGAGCGAGATCGAACGCGTGCTGGGCAAGGATGCCCGGGTGGATCACGTCAATCTGAACGACATCGATATCGCTCGATTGCGCGGCGAACTGCTGGTTGTAGATGGCGAGCCGGTCCGTGGTGCTTTGCTCACCCGGGATGGAGTTGATCTCGATGCCGGTCACTTCGGTGAACCTGGCGTGGGCGGCATCGGAGAACGGAACGGACGGGCTGCTCGCATCCGCGAGCACCACCGAAATCCGCTGGCCGGCAAGATCGGTGCGAAGGCCTTCCGGCACGACGATCGAGTGGCCGGGAGCGAGCGCGGTCGCTTCCGGAGTCGATTGCGCCATGGCAACGCCGGAGCGGATCAGCGACGCCGCAACCGGGGCGCTGATACCGAGGACGGTGGCGCGACGAATCGCCTCGCGGCGGCTCATCTTGCCGTTCATCACGCCGTCGATCA
>JADLGF010000002.1 GCA_020849415.1 Thermomicrobiales bacterium | reverse complement strand
TTTCTCTACGAAGCCCTTGGTCACCAGCGATCGCACCGCGACACTCGCGGTCGGCTGGGCGATCGCCAACTCGTCAGCTATCTCGCCGATCCGGCTTTCCTGGCTTTCGCGGTGAAGGAGGAGCACCAGGATCTGTCCCTGGGTGGGCGTCAGCCCCAGCGCTTCCCCACCTGCCCACGAGTGGCTGCGAATCGCCTGGCCGATTTTGAGCAGCCCGGTAGCGAGCTGCCGTCTGACCGACAACTCGCCACCGAACGACGCTGATTCAGTTGGCTGATCAGCCGATTTCACCATCGATCACCGTGTACGGAAGACTGAGATCGCCCGAAAGCACCGAGTAGACCGCGTAGATGCCGAGCATCGGCCGGCTCTCGTCGGACGTGTTGACCTGAAGATAGCAGGTGACGGCGTCGAAGTTGAACTCCGTCTGATTGCTGACCCGATCGACCGGCACGATCACCCGGAAGGCGTCGCCATCGAGCTGAACCGAGAAGCCGGGCGAATCCATGTACATCGGCATGCCGGGCGCGGTCGGCGGCAGCACGTTCGCCGCGCCATTGTCGTGCGTGTGGATCACGGAGAGTCCGCCCGGCACCCGCTCATCCGGACCCAGCACCACCCAGTGCGTGTGATAAACGATCCCGTCATTGCCGGTATCGCCGTCAAGATCCTCATCCCAAAGCGGCGTGTCGTCGAAGTCGGGGTGCGAGGTCACGACCAACGCCAGGATCCCCTCGACACCCTGGAAACCGACCGCCTCCGGCGCCAGCGTGGTCGGGAAGGCGTACGAGAGCACCGGCGCGCCATCGAGCGAGCCCACCGCTTCCGGCACCGTCCCGCCCGCAATTCCCTCAACCCGCTGCTCGAAGACGAGGATGCCGAGGTGCGCGTAATGTGTCACGCTGGCGTCGGTCAGAATCAGGTCGGGGGTCTGGGCGATCGGTTCGACCTCCGGGGTTTGGCCGGACACCCCTGCCCCGGCCAACCAGGCGACGCCGAGCAGCCCGATCATCACGCTTGCGATGACTCTGGACACGCGTTTCATCCGGGAGACTCCTTCGCTTGTCGCGAATAACAATAGTACTACTATCTATATATCGAACCCCGATCGAGTTGTCAACGGGTATCGTTGACACTGGACCGATTGGTCGTTGAAACCAGCGAGGACAAAGGGAGTCGAATGAGCGACCCACGGCCATCGACATTCGGAGAACGCGTGGTGAGGTTCTGGCACGATGCTCGGCCACCCGCGGTCACCACACCCGGGATCGAAATCCTCGATCCCACCACCGATCCGGCGGCGGTTGTCGCTATCGAGACCTACTACCGTCGGTTCTTCGCGTCGAATCGGGAACGCGTCTTCATGCTGGGAATCAACCCGGGCCGATTCGGGGGCGGGGTGACCGGCGTCCCCTTCACCGATCCGGTCGCGCTCCGGGAGTTCGCCGGTATCGAAAACGCATTCGAAACGAGGCGTGAGCTCTCTTCGGAGTTCATCTACCAGTTCGTCACCCGACTGGGAGGACTGGAGCACTTCGCCGAGCACTTCTACCTGACCGCGGCCTGCCCATTCGGCTTCGTACGCGATGGCAAGAACATCAACTATTACGACATTCCCTCGCTCCAACGTGAGCTCGAGCCGTACATCGTCGAATCGCTTCAAACACAGATCGAGTTGGGCGCGCGCCGGGATGTCGCCATCGTCATCGGCACGGGCAAGAATGCGGCGTTTCTCACGCGTTTGAATGAAGCGCACCGTTTCTTCGAGCGGTTGCACGTTGTCGAGCACCCGCGCTTCATCATGCAGTACCGTCGTAAGCGGCTCGATGAATACCTCGAAAAATATGCTTCACTATGTGCATCGTTCATTGTCGAATGAGCCAGGTCCAGTGGAAAAACAATCACCGGGATCGCGAATCACTTGCTCATTCGCAACCGGCGTGTCGAATGTGAGGGATTGAACAGATGAGTGAACGTCAATACGCCTACGTCGGCTCGAATTCGCGCCTGTCGCGCCAGCATGGTCTCGGCGAGGAGCCGTACGGCTTGAGTGTGTTCGCGGTTGACGTGGATAGCGGCGAGCTCGAGCCGGTGCAGCGGATCGCCAGCGACAACCCCTTCTTCGTGGTCTTTCACCCGTCCGGCAACTTCGCCTACGTCGTCAACCTGATCAACGACTTCGAAGGGCAGCGCGCCGGCTCGGTCGAGGCGTACGCGGTCGATCGCGCGAGCGGTGAACTGTCGCTTCTCAATCGCCAATCGTCAATCGGATCCGATCCCTGTCACCTGGCGGTCGATCCGGGCGGACGGTTTCTCACAGTGGCGAACTACGGCGGTGCGTCCTGGGTGGTGCTGCCGATCGCGGCGGACGGCACGCTCGGCGAGGCCGTGCACGAGGAAAAGCGGGTCGGTTCCGGGCCGAACGAACATCGTCAGGACGCCTCGCACCCGCACGCCATCACCTATACGCCTGACGGCCGGTTCCTGATCGGCGCCGATCTCGGCACGGACCGGGTGATCGT
>JADLGF010000001.1 GCA_020849415.1 Thermomicrobiales bacterium | reverse complement strand
GAGGCCAGGAAGGCGACGACGCTGGCGATCTCCTCGTTGCGGCCGAAGCGTCGGAGGATGGTGTACTGCGCGAAGGGGCTTTCCGCTTCCAGGCTGGCATCGACCACCGGGTTATCGCCCGAGGCGATCGGACCGGGTGCGACGCCGTTGACGCGGATGCCATCGGCGCCGAGGGCCAACGCCATGTTCCGGGTCAGCGATTCGATCGCGCCCTTGGCGGCGTCGTAGGCCGGGGTGACGGGACTCGGCGTGTGGGCGTGCACCGATGAGATGTTGATGATCGAGCCCCCATTGCCGGCCGCTCTCATCACCTTGGCGACCTCGCGGGAGGCGTAGAAGGCACCGTCGAGATTGACCGCCAGGGTGTTGCGCCAGGCGTCGCCGGTCATTTCGGTGATGCGGGTCGAATCGATGCCGCTGGCGTAGGTGAGGGCGGCGTTGTTGACGAGAACGTCGATGCCGCCAAAGGCTTCCGCAACCTCGGCGACGAACGCGATCACCGCCGCTTCGTCGCTGACATCGACCGATCGGGCGAGGTGCGTGATGCCCTGCGCGGCGAGTCGTTCGCTCAGTCGATCGAGCGGTTCCTGACTGCGGCCGCAGAACGCGACCGACGCGCCATCGGCCGCGAACCGCTCGACGATACCGCGGCCAATGCCCTTGCCGCCGCCGGTTACCAGCACCCGCATGTCGGGTCCATCCCTTTCAGATCTAGTCGGCGTCGGAATCGTCCGGGCGATCCTTGCCCGAGGGGCGGCGGATTCGGTACGGACCGTCCTGCGCGTTCGCCGGCAGCGGTCCGACGCGCAGGCTGACTTCCATCCAGTCCGACACGCCCTCCAGGTGCGGCGGCACGCCGCCGAAGAGGCGTTGGGCGACCTCGTTGGCGAGGATGTCGCCCACAACCAGCAGGGCGTTATAGGAGACGAGGAAGGTCCCGGCCCGGGCGAGTTCGGGCGAGAGCACCACGATCGGGATGTCGCTCGATTTCGACAGGGGCGAATGCTCGACCAGCGAGATGCTGATCGTGGTGGCGCCACCCTCGCGGGCGACATCCTGCATCTCGATCACATCCTTGGTGCGGCCCTGATTCGAGATGGAGATGACGACGTCGTTCTCATCGACCGAGATCAGCAGGTTGGAGAAGAGATCGGGCGTGGCGGCGACCGCGGCCAGGCCGGCCCAGTTCAGCTTGATGGCGATGCCGAGCGCCGAAACGTAGGCCGAACCGTGACCGACGGTGTAGATGCGCCGGGCGTTCGCCAGCGCCTCGACGGCGCGTTCAACATTGTCGAAATTGATCGTGGTCAGCGTGGCCTTCAGCGCGTCGATCTGGCGGTTGACGATGCGGGCGGCGAGTCCGGGCAGCCCCTCCGATTCCTCGGTCGGGCCGTCGCGGTCATCGACCGCGTGCGTATCGAGCCGTCCGAGCGATTGCGCGATTCCCTGCACGAGTTCGCGGAAGCCGTTGTAGCCGACGGCGCGGCAGAAACGGGTGACGGAAGGCAGGCTGACGCCAGCCTTGGCGGCGACGTCGTAAATGGTCATGCCAAGAATCGCCCAGGGATCGCTGACGATCGCCTCCCCGACCCGGTGCGAGGCGCCGCTCAGGGCCGGCAGGCGCTGTTCGATCAGTGAAAGGGCATCAACGGAACGCAGCCGATTCCCGGGATTGACAGACATAGACCCCTCCTCGATCAGCTCCGTAGACTCGGAATGGTTGAAAGAAAATTACTATAATCGCCGATCGCTTTACAAGGGGATATGTCAAGACCTGCCGCAGGTGTCAGGCAATGCGGCCATTGGGGTGGCGGGTGAAGATGTGGGGATCGTAGAGAGGGATGAGGATATCGGCTTCGTCGGCGATGCGGTGGTAGGCAATCAGGGCCTCCTCCATGCTTTCGCAGATGCCGATCGGGCGCATGCGGGTGATGTTCTCGACGCGCATGAAGGAATCCGAGGCGATGGCGACACCGTTGGCGGTTTCGATCCGGACGGCCAGTGAACTGCGGTGGTGCACGCCGGTCCAGAAGGTGGAGACGCCGGTCGCGATCTCGCTGTCATCGATCAGATCGACGCGCGGCCAGGCGTCCGTGACGAGTCCGACCAGCACGTCGTCCGGAATGCAGAATGGCCGGTTGTCGTGCGGGTGGTTGCGCCAGCGCGGCGCGTGAAAATCGATCCAGCCGGTGCGGGAGAGGCAAAGCCGGGCGTTGGGAAAGCGGAGGATATTGCCGAGCGCGTAGGCCTGGAACGGGGAAGCGATGACGTGGGTGACATCGTTGAGTCCCGCTCCCACTGCCGCCAGCGCCGGTTCGAGTTCCTCCTCCGGTTTGACCACGATCTGGTGGCGCAGATCGCCCTTGGCCCAGTGCGCGTTCATTACCGGCAGATAGGCCGGATCGGCGCCGGTGTTGACCAGGATCGTGGCGTCGCCGGAACGGATCACGACCCCGAGCAGCGCCAGCGGTTCGTCCGGCGCATTGCCGTCCATCCAGAACAACTCGAAGCCGGGCGCCCATTGCCAGGCGCCGAAGCTGATGACATCGACCCGATCAACGACCGCCATCGGTGGACTCTCCTCCGTTCGTGGCCGGTTTCAGATAGCGATCGAACCAGGTTTGGGTGCGAACCAGCAGGTCCTTGATGTGAATCCACTCGTTGACGCGGTGCCCCTCGCGCGGGTAGATGGCGAGTTCGGTGGAGACTCCGTGATGCCGGAGCGCGCGGTAGATGTATTGCGCCTGGGTCGAGGGGACGCGGACATCGTTCTGGCCGTGGAGGATCAGGAGCGGGGTCTT